>JACQVE010000244.1 GCA_016209965.1 Gemmatimonadota bacterium
CCCCCGCCACCACCCCTGGCGCCGCGCGCCGCCCGCGACCCAGCCGGGCCTGGACCTGACCTGTGCATTCGACGGCCGTGCCCCGCGCCCAGATCCGCTCCAGCCGGAAGGGTGCAGCCCCGTTTGCCGCTGGCCGCGCCGCGAACGTGCCACGCACCACCAGGCGCGACGCATCCGGTATGCGGCTCCGGCAATCGCCCCGCTCCCGGGCCGCCGCCCCCGCGCCCGAAGCGAAACCGGTGGCGGCGAAGGCGCCGAGTAGCAGCCAGCTCTGGTGACGCCGGAAAAAGAAAAGAGAGGTCAGCCCGATCAGAGCGGCCAGCAGGAGAGGTGCGCTGGGCGCTGGAGCAGCACCCGCCCAGCGCAGGCCCAGCAGAATGCCTGAATAGAAAACAATGGCCGCACGGGCGAGGGGCGGCATCTAGCGCTCCCTCGCCGCCGGCCCATCGAGCTCAGCCGGTCCGCAAAAGCGGCCTCGCCGCCTCCAGGAGCTCGCCTGTGAAGGTCGCGCCCGTGGTCGCCGTAAGCCGCACCGCCAGGAAGCACCCCACCGCCTCCGGGCCGGCGGGAAAGGCCACCACCTTGTTGCGGCCCGTGCGCGCCAGGACATCGCCCGGACTCCGCGCCAGCCGCTCCACCAGCACTTGCTCGACCCGCCCCACCTCGCCCTCGTTGATCTCCGCCTGGATCTGCCGATGCAGCGCGATGACCCGCTCCAGCCGCGCTTGCGCCTCCGCCTCGGCAATGAACTCCTGGCGCGGCAGCCGGGTCGCCGGCGTGCCCGCCCGCGCCGAGTACTTGTACAGGAAGGCATCGTCGTAGCGCACTTCCCGGAGCAACTCGAGCGTCGCCTCGTACTCCGCCTCCGTCTCGCCCGGGAAGGCGACAATGACGTCCGTGGACAGCGCCACGCCCGGGACCACGTCCCGCACCAGCCGGACCTTCTCCAGGTAGCTCTCCACAGTGTAGCGGCGGAGCATCCGCTTCAGCGTGCGGTTATGCCCCGCCTGCACCGGCAGGTGCAGTTGCTTGCATACCGCCGGCTCCGCCGCCATCACCTCGACCAGCTCGGGCGTGACGTCGTTCGGATGCGGCGAAGTAAAGCGCACCCGCCGGATCCCGTCCACCCGCGCTACCGCCCGCAGCAGGCGCGCGAAGTCCCAGTCGCCGTGCCGGTACGAGTTGACTGTCTGCCCCAGCAGCACCACCTCCGCCGTGCCGCCCGCCGCAATGCGACGCACTTCCTCCAGGATCTTCGACGGCTCCCGGTTCTTCTCCGGGCCACGCACATACGGCACAATGCAGTAGGTGCAGCGGTAGTCGCACCCCCGCTGCACCGGCACCCAGGCGCTCACCCCGGAGCGGCGCCGCACCTCGAGCCCCTCGTAGTGCTCGTGGGGCTGGAACTCCAGCACCGCCAGCCGCCCCGCCCCACTACCCTCCGAGCCGGAGACACGCCAAGGGAGCGAGGGGGCGACTGCCACCCCACTACGCGAGGCGGCGACGCCGCGACCCGACGAAGCAGCGGCCGCCACCCTGCCGGCCGCTGTCGGCGCCACAGCGTCAGCTTGCAGCACCGGCAGCTCCCGCCGCACAACGCCGCCACTCCCAGTCGTGTCCGGGCCGTTCGCCGCGTCGCCGTGTCCCCGCGTCTCCGCCTCCGGCTGCTTCGCCGTGTCCCCGCGTCGCCCTGTGGCCGCGTCGGGGCGGTGCGCCCAGGGGCGCAGCGCCGCCAGCGCCTGCGGCAGCCCGCGGTAGCCGTCCGGCCCCATCACCAGATCCACGTACGGCGCCCGCTCGAGCAGGGTCTCCCCCAGCCGCTGCGCCATGCAACCTGTCACTCCGATGATCAGCCCCGGCCGCCGGCGCTTGAGCTGATAGAGTTGCGCGACCCGCCCCAGTACCCGCTGCTCCGCGTGCTCGCGGATCGCGCAGGTGTTGACCAGGATGACGTCCGCCTCTTCCGCCGCCGCCGCCAGCTCGTAGCCGTGCGCCGCCAGGATACCCTGCATCAGCTCGCCATCACTGACGTTCATCTGGCAGCCGTACGTCTCGACGTACGCCTTGCGGGCGTCGGCGGCCGCGCGCGGTGGAGCGTGCACTGGCGGCTGGGGCAGTTCCATAGCGGGTTGCGTCTTCCTCACCTGCTGAATTCAGAACCTCTGGGGCGAGCCATGCTGGGAGCCGCTGCTACCCCATGGGCGCGGAAAGGTCACCGGCCGAACAGCGACAGGGACACGGTCAGCCGCCAGAAGCTCTCGGTCAGGCCGGTGGCGTTGCGGTCGCCGCGCCCGCCTCGCTCGGCCGCGGCATCGACGACGGCGAGCGGGCCGCCCTCGTCGCCAGCGAAGCGCGCGCCGATCCCGAGGGCAACCGACCATTCGGCAGGGGTTTCGCCCTGCAGTTTGAACGGAAACTGCCCGTAGTGGAAGCCGAGGCGCAGGGGGAAGACCCGTTCGCCGGCGCGGCTGGCTTCCCATTCCAGGCCGCCGCCCAGCTCCCAGGCGTTGGTGGCGAGGTCGGGATCGGCGAAGTCGTCCTGCGCGGCGGCCCAGCCGGTCCATTGTGCGGAGATGCCGGCCAGGATCCGGGGCGCGAG
The DNA here is from genome assembly GCA_016209965.1 of Gemmatimonadota bacterium. NCBI lineage: Bacteria > Pseudomonadati > Gemmatimonadota > Gemmatimonadota bacterium. Next base: position 2,600 of record JACQVE010000244.1, read on the forward strand.
CCAGGCGCTGGCGCCACCCGCGATCTGCCAGGGGAGGTCGAAGCTGCGGTCGCGGGCGTCGCCCTCTTCGCCCTCGGCCTCCAGCTCTCCCGCCCAGGTCACGCTGCTGGCGAGGCGCAGGACGGGGAGTGGGTCCCAGCGCAAGCCGATCGTGGCTTGGGGGCCGCGGTACCCCCAGCGCAGTCGTGTCTGGAAGCGCTGCACGTTGGTGAGGGTGGTGTCCTCGAAGGTACGGGTGACCTCGCGTTCCAGGCTGCCGGTGTAGAGTCCGACGGCGGCGCCCACGGCCAGGGCGGGCGAGAGGACGTACGCTGCGCTGAGCTGGAGCTGTGCAATACCGCCGGAGGACTCGACCAGGTCACGCACCGGCACCGTGTCCTGGCCGATCACTTCGCGGCGCTCGGTGACCACCCCCCACGACTGGTCGAGGTAGCCGCCGTAGCCCAGGCTGGTGACCAGGCGGCTGCCCACCGGGTAGAGGATGCGGAGCAGCGGGAAGCGGGTCGCGCCGGCGTCGGCCTCCTCCCCCTCGAGCTGCATGCTGCGCGAGGATGGCTGCGACGCTACGGAAATCCCGCGCCGGCGCAGGCCAGCCACCTCGGCGGGATTGACCAGTGAGGGGTTCAGCCCGAGCAACCCTACCCCCACGCCCCCCAGCACACGGGCCCGGGCGTCGAGGGGCGCTACCGGTACTCCCAGCCCCCGCGTCGCAAACAGCGACTGCCCGCGCGCCGGCGACGGAAAGAGCGCGAGCGGCATCAGCCCCGCGAGCGGTAGCCACGTCAGAGCACTGAAGCGCCGAGTGCGATGCACGCACCACGGGGCCCGCAGCCCCCGCGCCTGCGGCGCCCGGGTCGTCTTTCCGCACCCCGCTCGCCCCATCACTGGATCTGCACCTCGCTGGCGATGCTGAGCACAATCCGCAGCCGCGGCGCCGCGCTCGCTGTCCCGCCGGCGGCGAAGGTGCCGAAGCCGAAAGTTCCGGCCTCGATTGTCGCCAGCAGTGCCAGCGTCGAGGCGCGCGCACTGTCCGCCCTCTCCAGCGGGGCGACGAGGCTGCTCAGGAAGGTGGTCACCGGAACCTCGACGGCCGGCGGCGCCTTGGAACCCGCCGCGAAGGCCCTCGGATCCACTGGCGTGCGCACGCGGCCCAGCAACTGTCCCAACGGCGAGCGCGCCACTGGCACACCAGGCGTTTCGAGGACGGATCTGGCCTCGATGTCGAAGGCCGCCTCGGGCTGGAACGCTGCCGGCACCGGGAGCGGGTCAAGCAGCAGGGCCGCGAAGTTGACGGTCGCGTCCCCCAGCCGCAGCCGGCAGCCGGGTGCGCCGCCGGGGCACGCCACTGACACAGTATCCAGGCCTCCGCGGAACCGCAGGAAAGACCGCCAGGCCGGCGTTCCCCCCACCTGCAGTGGTGTCAGGGACGGCGGTGGGGGATCGAAGAGGAAGGTGCGCGCTACCGATCCCACGGTCGCGGTGACCACCGTGTCGGGGCGCTGCGACGGCCGCGCCTCGAGCCGCAGCAGGGCCAGGGGCGACTTCATGCGGGTCCCATCCGTGGCTGCCAGAATCAGTGCGCCCCGTGCGGCGTTGGTCGTGTCCGCCCACAGGGCTACGGTCTGCGAGTCCACGGCAAACACGACCGAGTCGGTCCCCGGCTGCCACACTGCACTGTCCACCAGCGCCCCCACTGTGCCGCCCGGCTGCGACCAGGCCAGCGCGACCCTGCCGCTGTCCACCCGCAAACGCCAGTCGGCGCTGCCCGGGTCCCACGCCTCCGCGACCCGGAAGAGTTGAAGCCGCAGTGGTGCGCGAGGCACGGTGAGAAGCGTGTCCACCCGCAGCACGAGTTGCCCGCCAATGAAACGGGGGAGCGTGTCCTCGCGGACCGTCCCGGCCGCATCGCGGAACGTCACCCGCGCGGGCGGCGGCGCGAAGCGCGCCAGCGCGTGGGACTCGAGCGAACCGCCAAACCGGTGAGCAATCAGGAAGAAGCCCGAGGCGGGCGGCTTCGCGAATCCGGCCAGATCCGTAGCCTCGGTCAGGAAGGTCCCGGCATCCAGCACCACCTCGAAGCTGCGGATCACGCCGCCCGGCAGTAGCGGCCCACCCACCCCAGTCGGGTCCTCGTCGCCGCACGCAGGCAGCAGCGCGGCAGCCGAGAGCAGTACGACCAGGACTTTCCGGGCAATCGGCAATGCGCCCTCGCTACGCCAGACGGACGGTTCGGCCGGCCACATCGAACTGGTCCACGATCCCCATGATCACCGCGTCCACGGGCCGATCCTTCGTCTGCTCCGTCTGACGCGCCGAGCTGCCCGTGGCGTAGAGCACAACCTCGCGGGCGCCTGCACCGACCGCGTCCACCGCCACCACGTACCCGCCCTCCGGCTCGAGTTCGAGGGTGAGGTTCTCGACGATGAGTAGCTTCAGCCCGGACAGCTTCGGGTCCTTACGCGTCGAGACGACCGAGCCGATCACCCGCCCCAGCTTCACGGCGCAGCCCGCTTCGGCTCGTACCCCGGCAGCCGGAAAGCCTCGGGCAGCAGGCTGCCCAGCGACCAGTGCGCCTCCGCACCACGGCTCTCCGACACGATCTCGAGCTCCGGCGCGAACTCCGCCAGCGCCTGTCGGCAGGCGCCGCACGGCGCCACCGGCTCCGGTGCGTCCGTCACCAGCACCAGCCGCCGGAACCGGAGCTGCCCCGCCACTACCGCCGCGCCCAGCGCCACGCGCTCCGCGCACAGCGTCACACCAAAGGACGCGTTCTCCACGTTGCAGCCGGCAAAAACCTCGCCGCCCTCAGCCTCCAGCACGCAGCCGACCCGGAACCCCGAGTACGGCGCATGCGCCCTCCGCTGCGCCTGCCGCGCCTGCTCCCTGAGCTGATTCAGCATGCCCTAACCGTTCGCTCGACGCGCGGCAGCCGCGGCCCGAGACCCGTCAAGATTTCGTAGCTGATGGTGTCCGCCGCCGCGGCCACTTCCTCCAGTGTGATCTCCTCCACCCCGTCGCGCCCGATCAACGTCGCCATCTGCCCCACTCCCGCCTCCGGCACCGCCGTCAGGTCCACGACGGTCAGGTCCATCGAGATGCGGCCCAGCATAGGGACGCGCCGGCCCCTGACCAACGCCACTCCCCCGTTGCCCAGGCTGCGGCGCAGGCCATCGCCGTACCCGATGCCCAGCGTGCCCCAGCGCTCCCAGCCGCGGGCGACGTGGGTCGCACCGTAACCCACGGTGCTGCCGGGCGGCACCTCCCGCACCAGCAGCACCCGTGATCGCACCGCCACCACCGGACGGGGTGCGGGCAACTCCGCCGCCGGCACAGCCGGCGCCGGATGGCCGCCATACAGGAAGATGCCCGGGCGCACCGCGTCGGCCGCGTACTCCGGCCAGCGCAACGCGGCGGCGCTGTTCGCCGCGTGCACCATAAGGTCTTCGCGCGACGCGGGCAGCCGCGCCAGCGCGTCCTGGAAGCGCGCCCACTGCGTCGCGGCAGGCGCCCGCTCGACCGCGTCCGCACCGTGGAAGTGGGTGAACACTCCCGTCCAGCGCACACCTGGCCCGCCACCGTGCTCCCGCCCCACCACTGCGGCCGCGCGCACCGCTGCGCCCCACACCGCCGTCTCGCGCCAGTCGAACCCCGCCCGCCCCATTCCCGTGTCCACTTCCACGTGGAAATCCAGCCGCGCACCGGCAGCCCGCGCCGCCGCGCCCCAGCGCTCCAGCTCGCCCAGGTCAGAGATGCTCGCGGTCAGGCGGGACTCCGCGGCCAGCTCGACGGCAGCGGGCGGCAGCGGCGCGAAGGTGATGATCGGCCGCTCGATGCCCGCCCGCCGCAACGCCCACCCTTCCTCCGCCGTGGCAACGCCATACCCCCACGGTTCCAGCGGCTCGAGCGCACGCGCGACCATCTCCGCCCCCACGCCGTAGCCGTCCGCCTTGACCATTGCGATCACCGCCGCCCGCGGGCCGGCGGCCGCCCGCACCGCCTCGAAGTTGGCGCGCAGCGCCTCGAGGTCCACCTCGACCCAGGCCCGCGCTTCCGCTACGATTGACATAACTCCACAAGGCTTTTGACTATAGGCCGGCCATGAAGCCCTCGCAAGGCAAAGACGCCCTATCCCGCGCAC
>JACQVE010000245.1 GCA_016209965.1 Gemmatimonadota bacterium
CCGGGTGGTGCTGGACCTGCGCACCGTGGGCGAGGAAGAAGAAGAGCAGCTCGCCGCCCGCATCCTGGAGGCCGCCCGTTGATCCCGGCGCCCGAGGCGGGCCGGGCAGGCAGGGGGGCCGGGGGAGGCCGGGGGACCGGAGGCCGGCCGCGGCCGGCCGCGTTCCTGGATCGCGACGGCACGGTGATCGCCGAGCGCGAGTACCTGGCGGAGCCCGCACGCGTGGAACTCGTGCCGGGCGCAGCGGCGGCGCTCGGCCGGCTGCAGGACGCGGGGTACGCGCTGGTGATAATAACAAATCAGTCGGGTATCGCCCGCGGCTTTTACGGCGAGGAGGACTTCCGCGCCGTGCAGGCACGACTCGAGGAGCTGCTGCGCGAGGAAGGGGTGCACCTGGATGGCACTTACTTCTGCCCGCACGACCCGGAGGTCACGGGGCCGTGCGACTGTCGCAAACCCGCCACCGGACTTTACCGCCGGGCGGCCGGGGAGCTGCGTATCGATCTCGAGCGCTCCGCCTGCATAGGCGACCGGGTCAAGGACGTACTGCCCGCCCGAGAGCTGGGCGGCGCGGCCATCCTTGTGCGGACCGGTTACGGCGGGCAGGAAGAGGCCGGCGCACCGGCGGATGTGGTGGTGGTGGAGGACCTGGCCGCTGCAGCCGATTGGGTGCTCGAGCACGGCGGGGAGTAGGGCTGGACCCCTGGCCCTCCCCTTGCCCTTGCCTTGCTCCCTGGCGTTCGCAGGGGGTTGACAGTTGGATCAGGCGGGGAGAATGTACTGGCGGGAAACCTGCTCCCAGGGCAAGGGTATTCTAGAATCGGCGGAACAGCAGGTTGCTCGGGGGACACTTCAGGAGGAGACGATGTCGATTACGGTGACGCCCAACGCGGCCGCGGAGGTGCAGAAGTTCATTGCTGAGCAGGGTGCGGCTGCCGAGACAGCGGGACTGCGGGTGGCCGTGCTGCCCGGTGGCTGCTCGGGTTTCCAGTACGGTTTGAACGTCGAGGACGAGCCGCAGCAGGATGACGAGGTGCTCGAGTCCAATGGGCTGCGCGTCTTCATCGATCCGTTCAGCGCGCAGTACCTGCGCGGCGTCGAGATCGATTACGTGACCAGCATGATGGGCTCCGGCTTCAGCTTCAAGAATCCGAACGCGACGGGCGGCTGCGGCTGCGGCAGCTCGTTCACGGCCTGAATCGTTCCGGGGACCCGGGCTCGCCGGACTGTACAGAAGGCGCCGCACGCGGCGCCTTCGCTTTTTTTCGGAGGGACGGATGGAGGTGCGCGAGGTCGACCTGCCGGGCGTGGGCAAGAAGTTCGCCGTGCAGACGCGGGAAGGTGAGCGGCTGACGGTAATCATCCACAACACCGGGCACCGCGAGATCTACAATTTTCGGCGCGGCGAGGACTTTCCGTTCCATGCCCTGCGCCTGGAGGATGAGGAGGCGCGCAAACTGGCGGCGATCCTGGGCGGCGCCTACTTCCAGCCGGCGCTGGCCGGGTCCGTGGACCTGATCCTCGAGCAGCTCTCCATCGAGTGGGTCAAGGTCGGGGCAGGCTCGCCCTTCGCGGATCGGACCATCGCGGAGCTGGAGCTGCGGCGGCGCACGGGTGCCAGCGTGATCGCGGTGCTGCGAGAGGGGAAGGCGGTGCCCAACCCGCAGCCAGAGGAGCGCGTCGTCGCCGGCGACACCCTGGTCGTGGTGGGCTCGCGCGAGCAGGTGGACCAGGTCCTCGCGACGGCGCGGGGGGAGGGCGGATGAGGTGGAGCCGGCTCGCTTGCTCCTCGAGGGCGGGCTGCTGCTGGCCGCGATTGCACTGAGCGGGCTCCTCTTCCGCGCCCTCGGCCTCTCGGCGGTGCCCGCCTTCATGCTGGTGGGACTCGCGCTGCACCAGCCAGTGGGCCAATCGGCTCTGGTCAACGTCTTCGCCACCCTTGGCGTTGTGCTGCTCCTCTTCTTTGTGGGCCTCGAGTTCTCGTTCCGCGCGCTGCTCAGCGACCGGCGGCGGCTGCTGGGCGCCGGCACGCGCGACCTGCTGCTCAATTTCCCGGCCGGCTTCCTGGCCGGATGGCTGCTTGGGTGGGGTGTGCTGGGGGGAATGATCCTGGCCACGGCACTGTACGTTTCCTCGAGTGCCATCATTGCCAAGAGTCTGATCGACCTGCGCCGCACGGCATACCCCGAGACGGAGCTGGTGCTCGGGATCCTGGTCTTCGAGGACGTCGCCGTCGCCCTGCTGCTGGCCGTGTTGTCGGGCGTGGTCCTGGCCGGCGGCGAGCTGATCCCCGGTATGATCGGCGCGGCCCGCGCTCTGGTTTTTTTCGCCGCCGCCATAGCCCTGGCTCGCCTCGGCCGGCCGCTGCTGGAAAAGCTGCTGAGCACGGAGGAGGACGATCTCTTCATGCTGCTCATGGGCGGGGCACTGCTGCTCATGGCCTGGGCGGCGGCCAGGCTGGGGCTTTCCGCAGCGCTGGGCGCGTTCCTGGCCGGCACGCTCATGGCCGAAACGGGTCACAAGGAGCGCATCGAGGCGCTGTTCGCGCCGCTGCAGGGGCTGTTCGCTGCGCTCTTCTTCCTCGGGTTCGGACTGTCCATCGATATCCGGGAGTTCGCCGGCCTCTGGCCCGCGGCCGTGTCACTGGCGCTGGTCGGCATCGCGGCGAAGCTCGGGACGGGGTGGTGGGTGGGACGCGCCGAGGGACTGAGTCAGCGCGCCGCCTTCTCGCTGGGCGTGACTCTCACGCCGCGCGGCGAGTTCAGCATCGTCCTGGCCGGCCTGGCAGCGGCGGCCGGGCACCGGGAGGCCCCCGCGCTGCTGGCGCTGCTGGTGCTGATCCTGGCGGTGGTGGGCACGGCCGCCACGTGGAACGTGCCCAGGCTGAGCAGATGGCTCTCGCCCGATGCGAGAAACGCCATCCCCCCGACATGTCGACCCTCATAGGCGGTTGATTGGTGGGGTTGACGGGGGTATTCGAGTGGTAGCTTTTTCAACGTTGGGGTTTCAGTGCGATTTGCGGCTCGCCAGGGCACCACCCGCCGGCACCGTGATGATCGCCACGCCTGCAAGCAATCCTGGCACTATGATGTCGCGAGTTCGCTCATTGATAGCGATCCCCAGGAACAGGGGCGTCGCTCCTAGGCCCACGCCGAGCAGGGTGGATGCTATCCGGGGATTGCCAAACTTCCTGTTGACCAGGACGATTCCCGCCGCGGCACCGGCCGTGTACGACGCCGCGAATGCGCTATAGGAGGAGCCGAAGAAATCATCGCCCTGCAACAGAAGCCCTGCCGCTCCCGCCGCGAGCACTCCTCCCCCAAGGCCCAATGCAAAACGCTGCCCCCAGCTCGGTTCCGACTCGGCTGCCCGCGCGCTGCCACCGAGATCCTTGGGGAGCAAAAGCGCTTTGGCACGATTCTCCCCATCTCGTGCGGGGCGCTGCTGAGCGATGGCGGGGGTGCTCAGGATCGAAAGGACGAGAAGCAGCGGCATGCATGCCGCGCACAGGCACCTGATCTGGGTCGCGGGTTTGGGTCTCCGTTGCCAGGGCACACGCTGCGCCCTAACCGCGATCGCCTGAAGGAGATCGTCGAGGTCGATGAGATCTACGTTGGAGGCGTCGAGCAAGGGGGCCAGGGGCGCAACCAGTCTGCCTCGCCCGATCCGGCCCATGTGCTCATGCCGGGCGTGCACCGCGTGGCCGCCTTGGTCAAGCGCTGGCTCCTGGGGACCTACCAGGGGGGCATCTCGAAGGCGCATCTGCCCTACCACCTTGACGAGTTCACCTTCCGGTTCAACCGACGCAGCTCCCGGCCTCGAGGCCTGCTGTTCTACCGCCTCATCGTTAAGGGCATACCCCCTTTGAAATCAATTGAGAGCGCCATACGGCCGCTCCACCTTGTCTCAATCTAATCTTCCGACAGGCGACTGGCGGCTCCTGCGATGCCGATTCACCGGCGCCCGCGCTTTCCCGGGCAGTACCCCGGGCGAGGGGCATCGGCGAGAGGCCGACGCCTCGCCGTTCTCGACTTGGTCGCAGGCCCTCATTCCTGTGACTGACGGGCACGAAGTACGGCCGCCCTGGCCGATTCCACCCTGTCGCTGGCTCCGGCTCGGTCGTACGGTGTAGCAGCTTTCGCGCGCACCTCGCTTCGCCCGTGAGTGCTCTGTCCGACTCCGATTCCGCCGTCCGGAAGCCCAAGCTGCTGGGGCAGGTCCGGCGGGCGTGCCACGCACGGCAGATCGGCGCCCGGGCACGGGGCCCGCTGTCCTGCTGCCCGCCCCATCCCGCCATTCCATCGCTCCACTGCCGGCGTTTTCATCCAGGGTCTTTTATGGTAAGGGACCACTGCCGGAGGTGGAATTGGAAGGGAACGAAGGCGGTCCGGCGCGCCCGCACGCGGGCGCGGCAGCGGATGCCACAGCCGTCCATGTGCGCCTGCGGGACGGGCGGCTGGAGCTGAGATTCCAGAGACGTTTCTCGCAAGCCGATCTCGAGGCCGTCAAGGCGATCCCCGGTCGCCGGTGGCACCCGGAGCGCCGCATCTGGTTGCTCCCTCACAAGCCTGAATCGCTGAGCGCCCTGACGCGCTCGTTCGGCTCCCGGCTGGTGTTGCCCGAGACGCCGCCGGCCAGTGCCGGAGTGGCCGCGGGGGCGCATACGCTCTCCGCCGAGGCCGCGTCGATGTCGCGCGAGACCTATCATCGCGCGGTGGATGGGCTTCTCGATGCGATGCGCCGGGCGAACAGGACCCGCGAGTACTCCCGGAAGACGGAGCGCGCCTACCTGGGGTGGGCCCGGCGGTTCTGCAGGTTCCATGCGGGTGCGGTCGATGGTCCGGAGAATCGGGACGGGTCGCACGCCGGCGCCTTCCTCGAGCACCTCGCCACCA
>JACQVE010000246.1 GCA_016209965.1 Gemmatimonadota bacterium
CCCATATCCGAGAACAAGTAGCTGAAGCACTGTATGTTCGTCGAGCCGGGGTACTGGGACCCGCCAGGCACCGTCGGCGTGTGGTGAATCGGAGCCCAGACGGTGTCCACACCGTTGAGATGCCCGACTTTGATGAGCGCGGTCGGGTCCGCCACAGTCTCGTTGGCTCCGGAGAACCAGCGCGAGCCACCCGGCACCATGCGGACACCCGTGGCGAAGCCCGGGTAGATGGTGGCGCCGGCAATGCCCCGCCGGTTGGTCTGACCTTCCATCTGGCTGTACAGAATCGTCTGGGGGAACTTCCCGATCACATTGGCCTGGAAGCCGGGGAAGGCCTCCGGCAGGCTGAACTGTGCCTTGGCCGTGGGATCCGGCGGTACCGCCGCGGCGCCCATCGGGAATTCCGTCGTAACCTCCTCGCCAAACTGGAACCACACCGGCGTCCAGCCCTCCGACACCGACACCGTCTTCTTGCCATCGATGTCGAAAGTCATGAACATCCGCCAGCAAGCGCCTAATGCATTCGACCCCTTCGGGCAGCCCTGCGGATGCGTGTCGACCGTGTACGGAAGGATGCTGTCGATGGTTGCCGCCAGAGTGAACTTCGGCAGCAGCCGCGCGACCAGTGGTGCGAACGTCGCGGACAGCCCGTCGGTCGGCGGCATCGGGCCGCTGAAGATGCCCGTCTGCGAGTTGACTGTGGGATGCGCGATGGTCGGCAAGGGCTGACCGGCGGCATTCGTCACGGACGAAGTGAAGCTGGCGAGGACCAGGTTGCTCGGGTCCTTACGCGGCACCACGAGTTGCACCTGCCGCGGCGACTCGAGTGAGAGCGCGCCCGACTTGAGGGAGTTCACATCGAACGCGGTGACGATATAGCGATACGTGATGCCGTTCCGAACACTCTTGTCGATGAACGCGAAGGGAACGCCGGTGTCCTCGAGCTGGATGGACTCTTCCTTGACCACGACGACCGAACCGGTGTTCTTATCGCGGACGCGGCCGCCATCGGGGAACATCGTGATCTTGCCTCTCAGCTCATGCTCGACCGCCTGGCCGTACGCGCCCTCCTCGGGCACGAAGCTCGGGTCGAGCTGACCGGTGCGGTCGATCATCACCGTGCCGGTGTGATCGAACTGAGCGATCAGCTCGAAGCCGCCGCTCAGTCCGCCGGCGCGGTAGATCCGGTAGCCCTCGACGTCGAGGCGCCGGTAGTTCGCGTCAAACAACTGGTTGGCCGGGTCCGGATTCGAGGCGATGGCGAAGTACGGGTCCGGCGTCTTCTCCGACGCGGACGGAGCCCAAACGACCGTCACCTGGTTGCCGCCGGGCACGAGCGAGAACACGGGTGGCTCGGGCGGCCGCGGCAGCAGGAATCTGTTATTGAAGATCGTCTGCGCGACGAGCGCGTTCGACAGGACCGACTTGCGCACCACCAGAACCTTGGTCTCGTCGATCGAGCCATCGGCGCGGATCGCAGCCGCCGGCGTCGACTGCCAGCCGGCCAGCCGCTCGACCAGCCGCAGCGTATCCGAGCCCACACCCGGCGTGTTGGACGCAATGCCCGGGCGCACGCGCGTGCCCGCTGTATACCCGGGCACGGCCACTGGCGCGCCGTGCGTGTAGGCCACCACGATCGTGCCGCTCTCGCCCGGCTTGAGGCTGAACGGCCCCGAGGACTGGTAGAAGCGCGTGTCCGCCGGATCCTGCCAGAGGAAGCAGAGCTTGGACTGCCTGGGGTTGGGAATGTTGCAGGGGTTGTCCCCCGACGCGGCGTTGGCCGTGCCCGAGAGGTAACGATAGAGCTGCCGGTCGCCCACCGGGTCGGGGAAACCCGTCGCCGCGTTGAGCGTGTTGCTGAACAGGCTGAGGCCGACCTCCCGCTTGGTCACCGGGTCGATCGGGCTCCTCAGGTACTTCACGCCCACGAAGCCCGGCCCCTGGAAGAAGGGCGGCGCGTACAGCTCGGGACGCGCCGCGAAGTTGAAGTCGTCGGTCTGGAACGCGGCGTGATACGCGACCCCCAGGCTGAAGGGCAGGACCGCGGTGGAGAAGTTGTCCGTCGCGTGCGTGGTCACGTCCGGGTCCATCGAGAAGGCGGCGAAGATGGAATCGATCGTGTAGCCGCCGTCCGGGATCTGCAGGCCCGGAAACTTCGCCTCGTTGAGCTGCTGGAACTCCGGGTCGTTGCTGATGTTCTTGAACTCGTAAATGAAGAAGATCGTGTTCTCGGCGCCCGCCGGGGCATTGAAGGCCAGCGAGCGCTGCGTCACCTCGAGCCCCATGGGGTGCTTGCGGTTCGACAGCCGGTTGGGATCGCCATCCCAGTACTTGACCCAGGTGTCCTGGTCCGAGATGGCCTTGCTGCCCAGCAGCGCCGCGTTGAACAGGCTGCCGTCCCGGACCACGGCTTGATCCGGCCAGTTCGCGATGTCGTTGGGATCGAGCGAGTCGAAGATCTGGCCGCGCGCTGTGCCGTGGAACTGCGTGCCCCGGGCATCGAAGAAGAAGGCGCCTACGGTGTCGCGCGCCCAGGCAAAGCCCGCCGTGGGCGAGATGATCCCCGCGATCTGCAGCCCGGAATTGAAGATGTACTGGTTGGTCGTGCCCGCCGGCCAGAAGCCGCCGCCGCCCGTGGGCGAGTTGAAGACGTCCGTGCAGACGTTGCCGTCATTGACGATCCCGCACTGGACCAGGTTGGCCTGCAGCACCTTGGTCGCGCTGGCGGCCAGGTTGAAGGGACTCGTCCGGCGCAGTGCGCGCGCCTTATCCATGGAGGTCTGTGCCTGCGCCTCTGCGGACCAGCCCATGGCCATCCCGGCCAGGACTGCGCCAGCCAGGGCCCTCCGCAGGCCGCCAGCGCCGGGCAGGCTCTCAAAGAGTTTGGCAACCATTGCGTTTCTCCGTCGTAGGGATGTCGGCCTGCCCCGCCGCGCTCGCGGCGGGGCAGTCGCCGGTCGGATCAGAAGGTGACCTCAAAACCCAGCCGCAGCCGGCGCCCCTGCGCCACCAGATCCTGCGGCCCGCTGAAGAACAGGACGGCGGAGCGGAAGGCCTTCTCCTGCTCCGTGAGGGTGAACGTGCCGTCGCCGTCGCCGAAGCGCTGTTCGGCCCGCCGCAGCGCGATCAGGTCCACCTCGCTGGTGACCCCGCCGCCCGCGCTGGAGAGCGAGCTCAGGTCCACCGCGCGCGGGCTGCCGCCGCCCAGCAGGTTCTGGTGGCCGCGCACCAGCTCGCCATAGATGCGCTCGTCCACGATGTCGCCGGTGCTCAGGAACACGCGGGTCTTGTTCTTGAAATCGAACACGTTGCGCGCGTCCAGGAACACCACGGCGCTCCTGCTGCCGAAGCGCACGCCGCGCTGCAGCTTCAGGTCGAACTCGCGCAGCCAGGGCGTGGTGTTGGTGCTGATCTCGTCGTACTTGAGATCGCCCTCGAACACGCCCGTGGGCGGACCCTGCGCCACCTGGATGCCCACCTCGCGCAGCGGCGAGTAAGGCAGCCCGCTGGCCAGGCGCGCCACGCCGAAGAGGCCCGTGTTGCGCAGGAAAGCCGGGCCGTCCCAGTCGTTGGGCAGGCGCAGCATGAAGTAGCCGGTGACGTTGTGCTTGCGGTTCTCCTCCGTCGAGCGGATCGCCTGCGCCGGGTTGGGCGGCAGGCCCAGGAGCTGGTTCGAGTTGCGCTCGATGCGCGCGAAGAGCCGCGTGTAGGTGTTGGGGTCCGTGCCCGTGCTCTTCGCGTCCTGGAACGAGTAGCCCAGCGACACGTCCAGCCAGCGGCCCCAGCGCCGGTCCAGCCGCACATCCACGCCCCGCACGTTGCCGAAGTCCGCGTTGGTGATGGTGTTCAGGAAGTTCACCACCCCCGGGCTGGTCGGGTCGTTCCAGGCCAGCTTGCGGATGGCCACGTCGGAGAGCTTGTCCTTGTTATAGGCCGAGACGTCCAGCACGAAGTCCGGGGCCAGCAACTGGCGGAAGCCGAACTCGAAGGTGATCGTCTTGGCCAGTTTCAGCGGCCGGCCCCAGACGTCGTTGGTGTTGGTGTTCTTGAAGCGGAAGAAGTCGATGTTCTTGCCCTGGTAGTACTCGTCCAGGTCGGCCACCTGGACGAAGTGGCCGTAGGAGAGGCGGAACGTGCTGTTCACCGTGACCGGGAAGGAGACGCCCACCCGCGGCGAGACCTCGTTCTGCACTTCCGCATCAGTGAAAGTGGCCGGGTCCTCGATGTTGTAGAAGCCTGCGACCAGCGGGTAATTGGTGTTGGGGTCGAAGCGGTCCCAGCGCACGCCGCCCTCGATGACCACGTCGCCCACATCCACGCGGTCCTGGAAGAACAGGCTCGAGCGCTTCGGGTTCTCGACCCAGACGTCGCCAAAATCCTGGTTGATCCAACTGGTGGACGCCGCCACGAGGTCGATGTCCGTGTAGTCGCCGCCGAACTTGACCCGGTGGTAGCGGTTGGCCTGCCAGTCCACGGTGGCCCGGACCTGGACCTGCTCTTCACGCGCGAAGCTGAAAGAGCTGGGCAGGCCGCTCAGGCTGAAGCCGGTGGCGACGCCGTAGGGGTTCAGCCGGAACTCCTGCCGCAGCCGCAGGTCGGTGCGGTTCAGGAAGGGCGCCCGCTGGCGGATGACCTGGCCCGTGTTCGGATCGCGGATGTCCTTGTTGCCCAGGTACATGTCGACCAGCGTCTGGTCCACCGGGAAGTCGTCCTCGTCCACCAGGAACTCGAAATCATCGAAGGTGAAGCCCAGTGCCGGGTTGCGGTTATCCAGCTCCCAGGCCGGATCGAGTACGCCGCCCAGCAGCTCGTCGCGCGTGAGCGCCAGCTTCAGGTCCAGCGCCAGCGCGTTGTCCGCCCGCTGCACGAAGTTGTGAGTCCACCCCAGGATCGCGGCGCGCGTCGTCGAGCGGCTGCCGCTCGCGGCCGCGCCGTTGTACGACTGGCTCTGGCCGGCGCCAAAAGCGCTGCGCCCCTGACTGCGCAGTTGCTTGAGCGAGACGTACGCCCTCGAGCCCGAGCCGTAGCTCAGGTCCAGCTTCCCGTCCAGCGCGTAGTTATCACTATTGGAGAAGGGAATCTGCCCGTCCTGCTCATAGAGCGTGAACTTCGGGATGGGCACCTCGCGCTGGTCGCTGGCGCCCGCCACGCCGGCAGTAGCCGCGACCGTCACCACGGTGTCAATGCCGTCCATCACGTAGATGGGTACGTCCCGCCACAACTTGCCCTCATTGGAGGAGCGCTGCCCCTGCGCCGTCACGCCGCCGAAGAAGGAGAGCGGGCCGAACACCGGGCCACCCGCGTTCAACTCCAGCCGATTCAGGCCCAGCGAGTATTTGTTGGGCATCATCTCGTCCGACTCGAAGCTGACCCGGCCGGCCCATTCCTGGGCGCCGCGGCGCGTCACGTAGTTGATGATCCCCGACTGCGCCTCACCGAACTCCGCGCTGAAGCCGCCCGTCAGCACGTCGATCTCCGACACGCTGGTGGGGGCGAGGGCCAGGGTGGAGGTGCCGCGGTTGAAGTTGCGCAGCAGCACGCCGTCCACGTACAGCGCCTCTTCACCCGAGCGGCCGCCGCGGATCGAGAAGCCCTTGAACAGGCCGTGGTCCACCACGCCCGGCTGCAGTCTCAGGAGCTGCCGCACGTTGTCCACGGGGAGGTTCTGCGCCACCTCGGCACTGATGATGTTCTTTGATGCCACCTGGTCCCGCGGCACCAGCGGGTTCCGCTCCCCGACCACGGTGATCGGCTCGAGCGCCACGGCCGTGGTGGGCAGTTGGAAGTCCACCGTGACCGTCTGCCCGGCCAGCACGCGCTGCCCGGTTACGGTCACGCTCTGGTAGCCGATGAACTGGGCCTGCAGATCGAAAACCTCGGCCGGCACGTTGTTGATGAAGTAGTAGCCGTCCTGGTTCGTGATGTTGCCCAGCCTGGTGCCCACCACGATCACCTGGGCGCCCGCCAGCGGCTGGCCGGTCTGAGCGTCGGTGACCCGGCCCTCGACTTTCCCCGTGACCTGCTGGCCGGCCGCCGGCGCCGCCAAGAGCGCCACGAGCAGCGCCACGAGGAAGCCTCGGGGCGCGATGCCCCGTATCGAGACGTGCATTGGGTCCTCCATCGGAGTGGATGGTTCGGGCAAATGGAGACTGCCTGCTGGGTGAACGCGCCCCCTGCTACCGGAGCCGGGCGGCTCCTCCGGCGCGTACGTCGGTCTGTCGCTCACGATTGGCACAGCCGTCATCAGCTCCGGGGTTGCGGCGAAACGGGGCACGATACGCTGCCCCAGAAATCCTGTCAAGGGCGCATCAACAGTGAGGATGGCGTATCTGCGGAAATAAATAATTATTGTTCATCAGCGAGCGTGTTCAGTCTGGTTCCCGATTCCAGCATTCAACCAGGCACCCGCGCGAAGAACGTGCGAAGGCGCCGTCCTGTGACAGCGGGGCCGGGCCGTTCCCTGGAGCGCAGGAGGACGGATCCGTGCAATATTGGAGCTTGCTCGGAGGGCGCCCTGCGTCTACTGTCCGGCGTCACCCGCCGGCTGGCGGGGTACCATGCGGGTGACGCGCAGCAAGGCGCGCGCCTTGGCCAGCGTTTCCTCGTACTCGCGGGCGGGCACCGAGTCGGCGACGATGCCCGCGCCTGCCTGCACGTGGGCCCGTCCCTGGGCGGCGAGCAGGGTGCGGATGGCGATGGCCGTGTCCATGGCCTGGCCGCCGTAGGCGAAGTAGCCGACCGCGCCGGCGTAGGGGCCGCGGCCCACCGGTTCCAGCTCGTCAATGATCTGCATGGCCCGGATCTTGGGCGCGCCGCTCACGGTGCCGGCGGGGAAGCAGGCGCGGAAGACATCGACGGCGGAGAGGCCGTCTTTCAGCTCGCCTTCGACCTGACTCACCAGGTGGAGCACGTGGCTGTACTTCTCGACGGTCATGAACTCGGGCACCCGCACGGTGCCGAAGCGGGCCACTCGCCCCACGTCGTTGCGTCCCAGGTCCACGAGCATCAGGTGTTCGGCCCGCTCCTTCTCGTCGGCCAGCAGCTCGGCGGCGAGTGCCGCGTCCTCCTGCTCGCTGCGGCCGCGGGGCCGCGTGCCGGCAATGGGCCGCAGCGTGACCACCCCACCCTCGACCCGGACCAGCACCTCGGGGGAGGAGCCGACCAGCGCCAGGCCATCGAGCTCGAGGTAGTAGAGGTAAGGCGAGGGATTGACCGAGCGCAGCGCGCGGTAGAGGTCGAACGGGCGGGCCTCGAGCGGCACCGTCAATCGCTGGCTCAGTACCACCTGGAAGGCGTCACCCGCGGCGATGTACTCCTTGATGCGCCGCACGTGCTGCTCGAAGGCCTCGCGCGCGTAGCTGCTGCTGAAGGCCGGATCCGTGTCCGGTGCCGCCAGCTCGAGCGGCCCGGGCGCCTCCGCCTCGGCCAGCGTTTGAACCAGCGCAGCCAGCTTCTGGGCCGCTTGATCGTAGCGCCGCCGCAGCTCGGCCTCGTCCGGCTCGCCGGCCACGTCCACGGCGGCGATGGCCAGGGCGCGGCCGAACAGGTTGTCAATGGCCAGCACCACGTCCGTGAAGAGGAACAGCGCCTGCGGCAGCGCCAGGTCATCGGGCGGCGGCGCGGGCAGCCGCTCGATGCTGCGGACGACGTCGTACCCCATGTAGCCCACGGCGCCACCAAAGAAGCGGGGCAGACCCGGCACTGCTGCGGGCCTGCGGCTGCGCAGCAGGCGGTCGAACTCGCCCAGCGGATCAGCCGACGCCGTCGCCTCGCGCCACCCGCTCTGCGCCTCCCAGCGGCTGATCCTGCCGCCGGCCTCGAGCCGCCAGGCTTCGCGGGGCGCAGTGCCCAAGAAAGTGTAGCGCGCCCACTTCTCGCCTCCCACCACGGACTCCAGGAGGAAGCCGAAGGGTGGCCGCATCAGTTTGGCATACGCCGTCACGGCCGTGTCCGTGTCGAAGAGGAGCTCGCGCCAGACGGGCACCAGCTCGGCGGCGGCGGCGAGGCGGAGGAAGGCGGCGAAATCTGGGCTCGGCATCCTGCAATGCATTGTCATTCAGGAGGTTGAAGCGCGAGAATGTCGGATCCCGGCGGCCCCCTGTCAATTGTCGCCGTGGACACGGGCGGTACGTTCACCGACGTCGTCGCCTGGCGGGGCCAGGAGCTGGCCGCCCTCAAGGTACCATCCACGCCGGATGACCCGGCGCGCGCGGTGCTGGAGGGCATCCGCCGGGTCCTGTCCCAGCTCGTACCCGTTCCAGCTCCCACTCCTACTCCCGGCGTCTCCGGGCCAGCCGCATCGGGTACGGATACAGCGGGAACGACGAACTTCCTCTTGATCCACGGTTCCACGGTAGCCACCAATGCGCTCCTCGAGCGGCGCGGCGCGCGCATCGCGCTGGTCACGAACCGCGGCTTCGAGGATGTGCTCGAGATCGGCCGGCAGAACCGGCCGCAGTTGTACGCGCTGCTCGGGGAGCGCCTCCCGCCCCTGGTCGCACGCGCCGACCGTCACGGCATCGCCGGGCGGCTGGGCCCGGGCGGCGAAGAGGAGGAGCCGCTGGAGGACGGGGAGCTCCAGGACCTGCTCCATCGCCTGCGCGGCGCCGAGGCTGTTGCTATCGCACTGCTCCACAGCTATGCCCACCCCGGGCACGAGCGGCGCGTCGCTGCGGCGCTGGAAAGCCTGCGTGTACCCCTGTCGGTCTCCTCCCAGCTACTGCCCGAATACCGGGAGTACGCGCGCGTGGCCACGACAGCGGTGAACGCCTATGTCGCACCCCGTGTCGAAAGCTACCTGGGGCGACTCGAGCAGGATGCCGGCGCAGAGCGCGTCCGCATCATGGGGTCGGCGGGCGGCGCGCTGGCCATCGGCCGGGCGCGGCGGGAGCCCGTGCACACGGTTCTCTCCGGTCCCGCGGGCGGTGTAATGGGCGCGCTTTTCCTGGCCCGGCAAGCCGGATTCGAGGATATTATCGCCTTCGACATGGGCGGGACGTCGACCGACGTGTCCCTCTGCCCGGGCCGGCCGCTCCAGACCCGGGACTTCCAGATTGCCGGCCTGCCCGTGGCCGTTCCCCTGCTGGACATCCACACGGTGGGCGCGGGGGGCGGCTCGATCGCGTGCCTGGACGCGGGCGGCGCCTTGCGCGTCGGCCCGGAAAGCGCGGGCGCCGAGCCCGGCCCGCTCTGCTATGGGCAGGGGGGCATGGACGTGACCGTCACCGACGCGCACGTCTGGCTGGGCCGGCTGCCGGCGGCCGGCTTCCTGGGCGGCCAACGCCGGCTCGAGCCCGAGCGCATCGAGGCCCCACTCCGCCACCTGGCCCAGCAGTTGGGCACCACGGCGGACGCCGCCGCCGAGGGTGTGCTGGCCGTGGCCGATGCGGCGATGGAGGGCGCGCTGCGCCTCATCAGTGTGGAGCGCGGCTTTGACCCGGCCGATTTCACCCTGGTCGCGTTCGGCGGCGCCGCGCCGCTGCACGCCGTGGGACTGGCCGAGCGCATGGGCATCGCCCGCCTGCTCGTCCCGCCCGCGCCCGGCGTGCTTTCCGCCTACGGCATGCTGGCCGCGCCGGTGCGCAAGGACGCGGCCCGCACCGTGCTGCTGGGGGCGGAACAGGCTGCGCCGGATCGCATGGCCGCCGAGTTTGCCGCACTCGAAGCCACGGCACTGGCGGCCATGGAGTCGGAGGGGATCCGAGCGGCAGCCGTCTCCTTGCGCCGCACCGTGGACGCCCGCTACCGCGGCCAGAGCTACGAGCTGAATGTGGCCGCAGAGGCGTGGCAAGACACGTTTCACGCCGCCCACCGGGCGCGCTACGGCTATGCCCGGCCCGATGCTGACCTCGAGGCCGTGACCCTGCGCGTCGAGGCTCTGGGACCCGCGCCCCGGCCGCCTCTGCCGCGGCTCGAGCCAGCCGCGTCCGCCGTGGCACCGGCAGCGGGGGTAGCCGACGTCGTCTTCCGTGGGAAGCGCGTCCGCACCTCGCTCTTCGCGCGCCCCGAGCTGCAGGCCGGCCACCTGGTGGAGGGTCCAGCCGTGATCATGGAATACAGCGCCACGACCTGGCTGCCGCCTGGATGGCGGGCGCAGGTGCACGACACGGGCAGCCTGATCGTGACTCGCGCCCCGCCCGCCGCGTCTTAACCCATGGTACCCGGGGCGCGGCCGCGGCACCGCTCTTGCCAGCGGCGTAGCCCCCCTCAACCCAGGAGGTAGGAAGATGCGTGCACGCACACTATGGTTGCCTCTGCTGGCCCTGGCACTAGCCGCCGGCGCGCCCGCAGCCCGCGCACAGGTGCCGGGCGTGAACCTGCAGGTGGTGCCCAAGATCGGCGCCTACCTGCCGGTCAGCGACCTGGCCGAGCTACGCGACACGGTCAGCGCCGAGATGGAGGCCGGCCTGGCGATTGGCCTGGCCCTCGAGCTGAACCTGCCGCTCTCGCCCATCAACATTCGGGGCAACCTCGAGTACGCCACCGACTCGAAGGTCTCGGCCGAAGGCGTGCGGCAGGGGGACGAGGCGGAAACCACGCTGCTGGCCCTGGTGGGCGACATCGTTTACCGGCCGCTGCCGCGCATCATCGTGGTGCAGCCGTATGTCCTGGCCGGCGCCGGGGTCAAGCGCTACGATTTCGATGAGGAAGACCTGCGCCAGGCGGGGGAGGACCTGCGCAACGCCTTCCCCGAGGACGCGACCGACTTCACCCTGCACCTTGGTGCGGGGCTGGATGTCAAGCTGGGGCCGATCGCGCTGCTGGTCGAGGTCAGCGACTACATTAGCTGGTTCAAGCGCGAGAGCAGCGGGGCTGGTTCGGGGGACGGGAGCGAGATCCAGAACGACGTGTTCGGAATGGTCGGGTTCCGGGTGGGTCTGTTTTAACCCGTACCCGTACCCGTATCCGTACCCGTTGCCGTAGCGGGCCGCAGTCTGGTGCAAGCCGCACGCCGTTTTCTAACGGACGTGCACGTGTATGAGTACGTGCACGACTACGGTCACACCCCCCACCGCCGTCGCTCCGCCTCGATCAGCGCCGCGTCACCGTACTGGCGCTGCCCGGTCTGCGGCCGGCGCAGGGCACGGGCTTGAGCAGCGTGGATGCGAACGGTTACAATAACGTGTTTAGGGCGCGGCGACGGATTAGGAGACCGATGAAGCCATCCAGAGAGGCGCGGGCGCGGCCGCGGCGGCCAGAACGAATGGAGCGGGCGGAGATCCGCCCACCCGTGGAGCCGCCGTCCTACCGGCCGCCGTATCTCGCCGCCGGTCTGGCGGCGTTGGCCGTGTGGTCGCTTTACGCCCTGACCCTGGCGCGCACCACGCAGTTCTGGGACACCAGCGAATACATCGCGACGGCACACATCCTGGGAATTCCGCACCCGCCCGGGAATCCGCTGTTCGTGGTGCTGACCCGGGCCTGGGAGCTGCTGCTGGCGCCGTTCGGCCTGTCGGTGGCCGTGCGCGTCAACCTCTTCAGTGCCACCATGAGCGCGCTGGCTCACGGCTTCTGGTTCCTGCTGGCGCACCGGATCCTGGCGTTCTACAGCGCCAGCCGCGCGTTCCGCCTGGTTGGCGCCGCTCTCGCCGTGCTGCTCAGCGCCACCGCGTTCACGGTGTGGAACCAGTCCAACGTCAACGAGAAGGTCTACACCGTCAGCCTCTTCACCATTGCGCTCCTGAGCTGGCTGGCGTTCCGCTGGCGGGACAACCTGGGGCAGGGGAAGGATGACAACCTGATCCTGCTCATGGTCTTCATTCTCGCCCTCTCCGTGGGCAATCACCTGATGGCGTTCCTGGCGGCGCCCGCCCTGTTCCTCTTCATCCTGCTGATCGAGCCGCGCACCCTGAGCAACTGGCGGCTGTACGTAGCCGGCGCCGTGGTCGCGGTGCTGGGCCTATCCATCCACCTGTTCCTGCCGCTGCGCGCCGGGCTGGACCCCGTGATCAACGAGGCGGACCCGAGCTGCGCCTCGGTGGCGGAGGCGCTCAAGAGCATCCTCACCTACGGGCAGGCCGGGTGCCAGGCGCTCTCCGAGTCCCTGACCCGCCAGCAGTACGACAAGCCGTCCATGTTCTCCAGTCCGCTGGACCGGCGGCTGCCGCGGGACCTGGGACTTATGGCGGCTCAGGTAGTCAATTACCTGCAGTACTTCGACTGGCAGTGGGCCCGCTCGATTGCCGGAAACCAGGCGCTCTTCGGCGGCATCCGCTGGCTGTTCACCCTCCTCTTCGCCGCGCTGGGCGTCTACGGCGCCTGGAGCCACTACCGCCGCGACCGCACCAGTTGGATGTACCTCGCCGTGTTGCTGCTCACGCTCTCGGCCGGCCTGGTCTTCTACCTGAACTTCAAGTATGGCTACTCCTACGCGCGGGAGCGATTCCCCGACCCCGAGATGCACGAGGTCAGGGAGCGCGACTACTTCTTCATTGTCGGCTTCTCCGTGTGGGGACTGTGGGCTGGCACCGGCCTGGTTGTGCTCTGGCAGCGCGCCGCCGATTGGGTGGCCGCTCGCTGGCCGCGCGTCCAGCGGCCCCGGGCGCTGGCCACGCCCACGCTCGCGCTCGGGTTCATCCCCCTGGTGCTGAACTGGGGCTGGGCCTCCCGTGCCCACGACTTCGCCGCGCGCGACTGGGCGTACAACCTGCTCATGAGCGTCGAGCCGTACGCTGTGCTGTTCACCAACGGCGACAACGACACGTTCCCGCTCTGGTACCTTCAGGAAGTGGAGGGCGTGCGCCGGGACGTCACGGTCATCGTGATGAGCTACTTGAACACGCCCTGGTATGTGAAGCAGCTCAAGCAGCTCACGGCGCCGTGCCCGGCGGGCAGCTCGCCGGCGGCCGACCCCACGCGCATCATCTGCCAGCGCCCGTACGCCGGGGAGCTCGAGCAGGCACTGGGCGCGGCGCCGGTCGATCGGCCCGGACGGCCGGCGCCCGGACTGTCTCCGTCCCCGCGGGCGCCGGCCGCGTCGATCATCCAGTTGACGGACGAGCAGGTCGATCAGATCGCCGGGATGCTGCCCTCCCTCACGCAGGAGCCGCTGCAGATCCGGGCGAGCAGCATCACGACCACCGTCCCGGCCGGCAGCATCATGATCCCGGCCGACTGGTTCCTGGCCGCCATTGTCACCAGCGCACTGGACGACCGCCCCATCTACTTCGCCACCACCACGCAGGCCTACGACGAGCTGAACCTGCGCCCCTTCCTGATCCGGCGCGGCGTCGCCTTTAAGCTGAGCGACGGGCCGGTCGAGGCGGACACCGCCCGGGGCATCTACCGCGTTCCCACCTCGCCCTGGACGCCCGTGCTGGGCCAGTACGTGGACCTGCCCGCCACCGAGTGGCTGCTGCGCGACGTCTTCGCCCACCGCCGCGGCTTCCCCGAACAGTGGGACCGGTGGGTCGACGCGGCCACGCAGGGCATCCCCTTCTACTACGCCTACCCGAACCTCGCCCTGGCACAGATCTACGGCGAGCGGCAGCAGCAGGAGAAGGCCGAGTACCACATCAAGCAGGCAGAGGCCTGGCTAGCACTGGGGCAGAAGTAACCTCCCCCGCCCACCGTCCCCCCGCCGGTGGGGGACAGGGGGACGGGGAGACGCGGTGCAAGGAGCTCAGCCGGCCCCGTGCCGGTTCTCGTCATCGATCAGCTCGTGCGGCGGAGGCTCGATCCCGCCGCCCGGGCCGAATCCCTGCTTGCCCACCCGATCCGGAACGGTAACCCGCACTTCCGCCACGTTGTTGCCGTAATTGCTCTCCCTCAACATGTGGCAAAAGCCCAGGCCATCCAGGTGCGGGCAGGGCTCGCCGCCCACCGGCGTGAACGGCGGGTTCGCCGTAATGCGGATCAGGTACTCGCCGGCCGGGATCGGCTCCCGGGGATCCGTGAGCAGGAAGAACTGGCCCGCCAGCCACTTGAAGTACGTGTCCGCCCAGCCAGTGCTGATCCCCTGATTCCCCGCCCGCGTCTGGGTGCCACAGCTCCGGTAGACGAAAGATGTGGGCGGCACGTTCGCCTCCCAGGGGTCCGTGTCGATCATGCAGAAGCCGTGCTTCTTGGCCTGGATCGGCG
>JACQVE010000247.1 GCA_016209965.1 Gemmatimonadota bacterium
CCACCGCGCCGTAGACCCGGCCGGCGCGCTGCCGTTGCCGGGCCAGCTCACGCCACGCTTCCGCGTCCGCGGGATGGCGGGCGAGCCAGGCCTGGTACGTGGCCAGCGCCTCGTCCGTACGGCCGGCGCGTCCCAGCAAGGCGGCCCGGCCCACCACGGCGTCCCGTTCCCCGGGTGCACGGCGCATGGCCTGGGCATAGATGTCCAGCGCGCGCGGGAAGTCCCCCCGGCCGGCGTAAGCATCGCCCAGCGCCATGTACCCCCAGGGATCGTCGGGCTCGAGGGCGATGTAGCGGCGGAAGAGGCGGATCGACTCCTTCGCCCGATCCCGCCGGAGCTGCGCCAGCCGAAAGGTGGCACGCGAGTTCTCGGGGTCGGCGGACAGAACGCGCGCGTAGAGGCGCTCGGCAAGCACGCGGTCGCCCGCGCGATAGGCGGAATCCGCGCGGCTCAGCGCCGCCGGCGTCTCCTTGCTGAACCTCGGGCCGGGCGCCTCCTGTGCGGCGGCGCTTCGGTTGGCGGTGGCCCCGGCCACGAGGAACAGCAACAAACAGGTCGGGTTCACAGGGGTTGAAGCGCTCGCGACCGCACAACCACCCCGGCCCGCCTTGCGACGAACGACGAAGCGCAGCACCTGCACGGCTATGAGCACCGCTGCCAGCGTGCCGAAGGTGAAAATCAGCGCTGCCATGCGGAGCACGTTGCGCACCTCGGCCGGGGCGCCCGCGCCGGCCGAACCCAGGGATCCCAGCGACGCGGCGGCCGGACGCGGCCCCAGCACCACCCCCAGCAGCCACCCCACCGCCCAGATGGCGGCGATCACACCCGCGGCCATGCCCACCTGGCGCAGCACCACCCGCCAGCGGTGCGCGGCCACATCCCCGCGCAGCGCGCGACCGGCCTCGCGCACCGGCATGACCAGCGCGCTGACCAGATAGAAGACCCCGCCAATCCCGGCGCCCGGCAAGCCGACCGACATGACTCAGTGCCCCTTCTCGTAGACCAGCAGGGGACGGCGTCGCACCAGCTCCGCCCAGAGTGCCTGCAGGAAGAAGACCGCATTCACCGTGCGCAGCACGAAGAACGCGGGCAGGCTGGCCAGCGCGCGGCCGACCTCGCGGCGCGGCACGGCGCCCACCAGCACGGGCACGAGCACGGCGGGCGCGTCAATGGCGTAGCCCAGTAGCAGCCAGGCGCTGCCCAGGGCCAGGGCCAGGGCCGGCAGCAGCAGCAAGTAGACCGCCGAAGCGATGGCCGCGTCCCAAACGGCCACGGCCACGGCGGAGCGCAGGAAGGGCACCTCGAGCAGGCCGCGCCAGTGCAGCCGCACGTTCTGCACGAAGCCGTGCGACCAGCGGCGGAGCTGCCTCTGCATGAAGGTGAAGTTGTGCGGCTCGAGGGGGTAGCAGACGGCGCCGGGCACGAAGCGCACCTGGTGGCCGGCCTGGTAGAGGGTCCAGGTCAGGTCCATGTCTTCCGCCAGGGTGCGGGTCTGCCAGCCGCCCTGCGCGCGCAGCACCTCGGTGCGGTACATGGAGAAGCAGCCGGAGGAGATGAGCGGCTTCTGGTAGTAGTCCTGCACCTGTTTGTAGAAGGTGAAAGCGAAGAGGTACTCGATGTAGCGGCCGCGCTCCCAGAGGCTGCGCACGCGGCGGGGGATCACGAAGCCACAGGCCGCGGCGACGTCGTCCTCCTGGAACGCCGTGATCAGCTTCTCGATGGCGTCGGGCGCGAGCGTGGTATCCGCGTCAATGGCCATGGTCAGCGGCGTGCGGACGAAGCGCAGCGCGTAATTTTGCGCCCCCGCCTTGGAGCCGGTGTTGGCGGGCGGGCGGAGCACGGTGACGCCCAGGGCGCGGGCGATATCGCCGGTGCCATCGGTCGAGCAGTCGTCCACCACGTAGATTTCGTCCGGCGGCAGGGTCTGGGTCCAGAGGCTGCTGATGGTGTCGGCGATGCTGCCAGCCTCATTGTACGCGGGCACGATGACGGTGAGTCCGGGGGACCGGTCAACCTTCACGTCGCACTCCTCTGCTGTTTCGTGTCCCGAGTAGTCCCGAGTCAGAAATCCGCCGATATTCGCCGGACCTCTGACTCGGGACACTGGGATCCGGCGCGCCTCGGCGCCGCGCCGTGCGGATCAGGCGGGGCGTGCGAAATCGCGCGGCTCGTGGCCGCCCGGCGGACTAACTCGCCGGCGCCCCGCCACTCTACCTTTACAGACGACCGAGAGGCTGCTGCGTCACTGAGTCAGAGCTGTTCCAGGGATCCGGGAAACCAGCCGGAGGGAGCTGCCGGGGGATGGTGATACACCGCGGGCGCAGCAGGTTCCCCGTGAGCCGCGGATGGGGTTCGGGATCAGCCTGCGCGGCAGTGCTGGCGCCCGGGTGAGGTGCAGCGCATCTTTGGGCTTACCCGCTAGTCCTCTCCCCTCCCCTTCACTTTTCGAGCTATGCGTTGCGTCGACTGTCAGGAGGAAGCCCTCGAGCCCTGCCTCACGCGGCAGGGTGTCGAGGTGGACGGCTGCCACCGCTGCGGCGGCATCTGGCTGGACGAGGGGGAGCTCTTCTTCTTCACGCACAAGCCGCTGGTGCTGGCCGAGGCGCTGCGGGAGGCGAGCGCGCGGCCCAGGGCTTCGGCGCGGCGCAGCCCGCGCACCGGCATGCCGCTGGAAGAGATCTCGCTTTTCGGCGACGTCGCGACGGTGGCGCTCTGCCCCAAGACAAACGGGGTTTGGCTGCCCGCCGTCGCGCAGGTAAAGCTCATGAACGCGGAGCCGACGCTGTTCGCGCTCGAAGTGGTGCAATCGGCGCGGCGCAGCGGCAGGGCGGCGGGCGCCGCGGGCAGGCTGGGCGGAGGACCCGGCCGCTCAGGCCCGCGGCATGACGGGCGGGGCGCCGGCGCTGCCGGCGCGCAGAGCGCAGCCGCGGCCGCGGCGCGCGCCGGCCAGGCGGCGGCCGGGGGGGCCGGGGGGGCCGTGCTGCCGGCGCTGCCCAACCTGCAGCTCTACGCCACGGCCACCATGCTCTCGCTCTATGCGCTACTGGGGGTGGGGCTCATTGTGGCCATCGAGCTGGGCGGCATCGACGCGGACACCGCGATTGCCTTCGGCTTCGGCCTGCTGGTCGTGCAGTTCCTGCTGGGGCCGTACCTGATGGACCTGGCGCTGCGCCTCTTCTACACGGCCGAGCGGGTCCAGCCGTACCAGTTGCCGCCGCACCTGCGCGGCTTTGTGGACCGCTCCTGCCGTATGCTGCGCATGCCCTTCCCGCGCTTCGTCATCATCCATGACGGCGC
>JACQVE010000248.1 GCA_016209965.1 Gemmatimonadota bacterium
CCAGGGCTCGTCACTGAAGGAGACACGCTAGAGGAAGCGCGGGAAATGGCACGGGACGCTATTCGGGGTTATCTGGAGAGTCTCCTCGCGGACGGCGTTCCCGCGCCCAAGAATCCGCTAGCGCGCGCGAGGCGAGCAGTTGCTCCACCGCGTCGGCCGCCGCAGGCAGCGCTGCCGTCAGAACCTCCTGCCCCTGCTCCGTGACCACGACGTCGTCCTCGATACGGATCCCGAGCCCGCGCAAGGCCGCGGGCGCGGCTTCATCCTGGGGCGGGATATAGAGCCCGGGCTCGACGGTCAGGACCATGCCCGGCTCGAGTGGCCGGGGCGTTCCCCGCACCGCGTAATCCCCCACGTCGTGCACGTCCAGTCCCAGCCAGTGGGACGTCTTGTGAGGGACGTAGGCACGGCTGGGCGGCTCCTTTTCTGATTGCGCCCCGGCGCCCCGCCCGCCCGCCGCCGGTCGAACCGCCGATTCCGGCTCTGCCCGGCGCTGCGCCGCCCGCTCCTCCGCGTCTTCGTGCTGTTTCACCAGCCTGTCGACTTCGCCCTGCAGCACCCCGCGCTCGACCAGCGCGCCGATCAGAACCTGCAGGGCCGCACGATGCACGTCCGCGGTGGTCGCGCCCGGGGCGACAGCCGCGACCGCCGCGTCCCGCGCGGCCACCACCGCTTCGTAAAGCTCCCGCTGCTCGAGTGAGAACCGCCCCGCGACGGGGAAGGTGCGGGAAACGTCGCCGGCGTACATGCGGCAGCGTGCGCCGGCGTCCAGCAGCACCAGCTCGCCTGCCTGCATCCGCCGGCGGTTTTCAATGTAATGAAGCACCGTGGCGTTGGGCCCCGAGGCGACAATGGTCGGGAAAGCCGGCCCGTCCGCGCCGCGGCGGCGGAACCCCGCGTCCAGCGCGGCTTCGACTTCCCACTCGCCCGCATCCGGCCGGATCCCGCCCAGCACCTCGCGGAAGCTCTCGGCCGTAGTGCGCGCGGCCTCGCGGATCAGCCCCAGCTCCTGCGCATCCTTGCGCAGCCGCATCTCGTCCAGGACCGCGCCCGGGTCCACCAGCGCCTGGAGCCCCCACCCGCTGCGCTGCCGGGTGCGGCGGCCTCGCAGTAGGAGGCCGCGCACCAGCGCCTCGACATCCTCGCGCCCGCCGCCCAACCGGAAGTAGAGCCTCTCCGCGCCCGCCACCAGAACCGGCAGCCGCTGCTCCAGCTCGCCGATCGGGTATGCCGCCGCCGCACCGAAGAGCTCCTTCGCGGCATCGGGACCGCTCCGCGCCCCCGTCCATCGCTCCTGCTCCTGGTCCCTGGGCCGCACGAAGAGGACTAAGCGCCCCGCGGCCGGCGCAGCCGCTGCGGGGCAGAGCACCGCCACCGCGCCCGGCTCCGCGTAACCCGTGAGGTAGTAAAGCTCGGAGTCCGGGACATAGCGCAGCTCGGTGTCCCGGCCTACGCGCAGTTCCGGCGCCGCGGGCAGCACCATGGCGGCCTCGTCGCCGAGGGCGGAAAACACGCGCTCGCGGCGCCGCGCGTAGATTGCTGCCGGCTCCGGGCTCACCCCGCTGCCATCCCGCAAATTTCAGCCTTTCAGCACGCCCATGGGCCGCAGCCGCGCGACCTTGCGGCCAATACCGGCGCGGTCCACTACGTCCACCACGTCGGCCACATCCTTGTAGGCCTCGGGGATCTCTTCCGCCACGGTGGCAAACGACGACGCACGCACCTCGATCCCGCGCTCCTCGAACTCCTGGCGCAGGTCCCGCCGGCGCGCGGTCTTCTTGGCCTGGGTCCGGCTCATGCGCCGCCCCGCACCATGGCACGTCGAGCCGAAGGTCTCGCGGTACGCCGCCTCGGTGCCCAGCAGCACGTACGAGTAGCGCCCCATGTCCCCGGGAATGAGCACCGGCTGGCCCAGGTCGCGGAACGCAAGCGCCAGCTCCGGGTGCCCCGGCGGGAACGCCCGCGTCGCGCCCTTGCGGTGCACGCACACCCGCCGCTCCTGCCCGCCCACCTCGTGCGTCTCCCACTTGGCAATGTTGTGCGCCACGTCGTAGACGACGCTCAACCCCAGCTCGCCCCACGGCCGGCCGAACACCTGCTCGAACGCCTCGCGCACCCGGTGCGCCATCATCTGGCGGTTGGCGAAGGCGAAGTTCGCCGCCGCTGTCATGGCACCCATGTAGCGGCGCGCCTCGGGTGCGGCCAGCGGCGCGCAGGCCAGTTGCCGGTCGGGCAACTCGATCCCGTACTTGGCGGCAGCACGCAACATGACCTGGATGAAGTCGTCGCACACCTGGTAGCCCAGGCCGCGGGAGCCCGAGTGGATGAAGACCGTCACTGTGCCCGGCTCGAGCCCCAGCCGCGCGGCGGCGGCCACGTCGTACACCTCGTCCACCCAGCCCACCTCGATGAAGTGGTTGCCCGAGCCGACCGTGCCGAGCTGGTTGCGGCCGCGCTCGACGGCGCGGTCGCTCACGGCCTCCGCATCGGCGCCGTCCAGCGCGCCGCCCCCCTCGATCCGCTCCAGATCGCCGGCGGCACCGTAGCCGTGTGCCACCGCCCAGTGCGCGCCCTGGCGCAGCACCCGCCGCACCTCTGCTTCGCTCAGCTTGAAGCCGCGGTACCCCGCGCCTAGGCCGGCCGGGATATCCGCGAACAGGCGGTCCATCAGCTTGGCCAGCCGCGGGCGCACCGCGTCGCGCTCGAGGCCCGAACGCAGCAGACGAACGCCGCAATTGATGTCGTAGCCCACGCCGCCAGGGCTGACCACCCCACCCTCGTCGGGATCGAAGGCGGCGACGCCGCCAATGGCAAAGCCATACCCCCAGTGGATGTCCGGCATGCCGATCGACCGGCCCACAATGCCCGGCAGGCAGGCCACGTTCGCCACCTGCTGCGCCGCCTGGTCCCCCCGGATGTCCTGCATGAGACCGCGGTCCGCGTAGATCAGCCCCTCGACCCGCATCTTCCCTTGCCGCGGGATCAGCCAGCGGTATTCGTCGAGCTGCCGGATCTCCATCCTTGCCCTTCCCTTCCCTTCACCCGCAGGCTCGGGCTGGGGCTAAACGTCGAAGATCACGCGCGCCCGCCACTCGCCCCCACGCCGCTCGGCGCGCAACCCATGATACGTCACGCCCTTGAGCTCGCGAAGCGGCGCGCCGGGCGGCCGGGTGCAGTGTACGCGTGCGCTGAGCCCGCGCTCGTGCAGCACGGGGAACTCAGCCTCCTGGCAGGCCAGCCCGTGGACGTCATGCAGGTAAAGGAGCTCGCGCAGCCAGAGCGCGAGGAGCGAGGCGACGTCTTCCGCCTCGAGCACGATCTCCCGCCGCTCGGCCGCGCCGGCCTGCTCCACTTCCCTCACGGAGCCATACAGTAGCAGCAGCATGCCCGCCGCCGCGCGGCGGAACAGCTCGGGCAGGTCACGCGCCCGGAGCTCCAGCCCCACGTCCGCCGTGTGGTCCAGCCAGCGAACGCCCGGCGGCACCGCGTTCGAATCATGGCGCATGCCCTGACATCCTGCGTTGGCCGCCAGCCGGACGCAACGCCCATCCCGAGCCGACCCCGGCCTCTCCCTGCCGGCTGGCCTCGGCTTGCTCTCCTCGCGCGTCCCGCCGTAGCTTGCCCACACTTCCACCGCCGTCCAACCCCTGGCCAACGTGGGATAGCGTTGATGCAGATCTTCCGCGAACCCAAGGTCACACTGCTCGCGCGCCAGCAATTCCTGGGCGCGCCTCACATCCACTGGCAAAGCGATTCCCAGGTGCCGGGCCAGGCACTGGCGGAGTTCGCCGGCCGTGTCTGCTACCTGAGCTTCGGGCCGGACGCCGGCATCGAGGGCGGGCATAAGCTCATTGGGGGCCGGACCACCAACCAGGAGTATCTGGCCAACATCATGAGCGTGAAGCACGGCAGTGTGATCGAGCACGCCGTGTGGACTCTTCTGCTCGAGGGGGTAAGCCGGGCCCTGACGCACGAGCTGGTGCGCCACCGCCCCTTCTCCTTTTCCCAGCTCAGTCAGCGCTACGTCGACGAATCCCAGGTCGCATTCGTGCTGCCGCCGGAGATCCAGGAGGGGAGCGAGGCCTTTCAGACGTGGAGCCGGAGCTGCGAGCGCACACTCGAGGAGTACCGCGCGCTCCTCGCCCAGATCGAACAGCAGGTTCAGGACGAGCCCTCGAAAACCACGCGCCGCAAACGCGCCCGGCAAACCGCGCGCAGTCTGCTGCCCAACGCCACGGAAACCAAAGTTGTCGTAACCGGCAACGCCCGCGCCTGGCGCCACTTCATCGAGCTGCGCGGGTCCGATACCGCCGATACCGAGATCCGCCGCCTCGCCCTCACGGTGCTCCGCCTGCTGCAAGCCGAGGCGCCCCACCTGTTCGGCGACTACCGCGTGGTCCAGCGCGAGAACGGCATGCAGGTCGTGGAAACGGAGTTCCCAGGAGTCTGAAGTACGTCTTCGCGCCGACGCGCATGAGCGCTTTCGGGATCTTTCTCGATTTCCTGGCCGTCGTTTTGCTCGGCCTTACCGATGTTTCGGTGAAAGCCGTCACCTGGGACACCTTCGGCGAGTCGTTCCTAAAGAAGCTTAGCGGGCGCCTGGGCCACCAGATTACCACTGGATCGAACTGGGTTCTCCGCCTTATCGCCTGGTGCATGTTGGCCGTGGGCTTCGGCCTCCAATTGGGGGGCGCGTGCGAGTCTCTGTCTCCAAGATCCGGTTAGGCGTCCGGGCGGCAGCCAGCGCCTACAGAGACTGCTAACGGCCACCCCAGGTCAGGCCGCCTCGCCGAAGCGGGACTCCTCGAGCTGCTGGCAGGCAATGCACAGCTTGGCCCAGGGCACAATGTCCAGCCGCGCTCGTCGAACTTCGCCAGCATGCTGAGCGCCCGGTCCCGCTCCCCGGGCGCCTCAACCCGCGGCGTACTTCAGCCCGCTGCCCGTGTTGAAGAGCACCACCTCCTCGTCGCCGCGCAGCCACCCCCGCTCGAGCAGGCAGGGGACGGCCGCGGCGGTCGCCGCACCCTCCGGCGCGGCAA
>JACQVE010000249.1 GCA_016209965.1 Gemmatimonadota bacterium
GCGCGGACCCGCTGGAAGGCGTGGTGGTGGACCGCGGCGCCCTACGCCTGCAGGTCGAGCGGGAGTTGCGCGGCAAACTGGTCCAGCTCCGCGAGGGGCTGCTACTCGCGGCAGGGCAGCCGGCAGACGTGGGCAACCTGCTGCTCCGCGGATTCCCTTCCTTTGCCACATATTTCCGGGCGATCCTGCGGCTGAGCGGCGCGAGCGCCAAATTGCCGACCGACGAGGTCATCCGCGAGGGCGCCCGGCTCGTCACCGGGCCGGCCGAGCCGTTCCTGCGCGTCTGGGAGGCCAGACGGCAGGGATCGCCGCTCCGCCTGGAAGTCGACGACCCTGTCGTCAGCGGCTACTACGCCCTGGCCGAGCGCGCCGCGGACTTCGTGGACCGGTACCAGGAGGAAAGAGGCTCATGAGCGCACGGTGGGTGTGCATCGCGCTGCTCCTCTCGCTGCCGGCCTGCGGCTACAACCGCATCCAGGAGCTGGATGAGCGAGCCGACGAGACGCGCGGCAACATTGATACGGAGCTACTGCGCCGCAACGACCTGATCCCCAACCTGGTCGCAACGGTGGACGAGGCCGCGGCCTTCGAGCGGGAGACGTTCACGGAGGTGGCGCGTGCGCGGGCCGGGCTGACCCGGGCGCGGGAGCAGGTAGCGGCGGCGGTGCAGGGAGGCGCGGCGGCGCAGGAGCTGAGCCGGGCGAGCCAGGCCGTGAGCGAAAATCTGAGGCTGTTCCTGAATGTGGCCGTCGAGGCCTACCCCACGTTGCGGGCCAACCAGAACTTCGTAGCGCTGCAGGACGAGCTGACGGAGACAGAAAACCGGATCGCGGTGGCGCGCCGGGATTACAACGAGGCGGTTCGCACGTACAACACCTACATCCGGCAATTCCCTCAGCTCCTCACGGCGAAGGTGGTGGGTGCGGAGCGGAGGCAGCCGTTCGAGGCGCCGGTCGGTGCGCAGCAGCCGCCCGAAGTCCGGTTCCGCCGGGAGGCCGAGCCGGGCCGCTGAGCAGGAGGCGAGGAAAAGCCGGCTCTGCCGTTCTTGACACTGCCGCCGTGAGTTGCGCATCCTTGAAGTGGTCCCGGGTGTGCCCGGCCCCTCACCCCACTGGGGCGGGATCCCTTCAGCGATCAAAACGAACGCTTACAGCCGCAGGGAGGCATCATGACACGTTCCACCATTCTTGCGTTTGCGCTGCTCGGCTGGCTGGCGGCGCCGGCGCTGGCGCAGGACAAGCTGCTGGGGAAGTGCAAGGCGCAACAGGGGCCGGCGAACCTCCCCGAGGATGCGCGCGGCCAGTTCCAATTTCTGTGCGCCCAGGTGGTGAACACCATCACAGGCGCGCAGCCGGCGGTGGGGATAGCCTTCTCGGGTGGGAACCCGGTGCTGGGCACGGGCACGACGTTGGGCACCCGTTTGGGCTCGATTCCCCGAATCAGTGTGACCGCGCGCGCCAACCTCGCCGCCGCACAGGCGCCCAAGCTGTTCCAGAACTTCGCGGCTCTGATCACGGACAATCAGGGCGCCCTGAAGGCCATGGAAACGACCGGGCTTCCCGTGGGATCGCTTCAGGCGGACGTCTCGATCGGCGTTTTTAACGGCTTCTCGCTGGCTCCCATGGTGGGCGGCGTGGGCGCCGTGGACGTGCTGGGAAGCGTCGCATTCATCCCCAAGATCGAGCGGGTCGGGATCCAGGAAACCATCCGGAACATTGGCGGCGGCTTGCGAGTTGGAGTCCTGAAGCAGGGCCTGCTGGCACCGGGAGTGTCCGTCACTGGCATGTACCGGCGCATGAGTGACGTGAGCTTCGGCCCCGATACGTTGGACGCCGGGCACCCCGGCAATTTCCGAAGCGATCTCCAGACCGTGAGCCTCCGCGCAGTGGCCAGTAAGGGCATCCTGATGCTCGACTTCGCCGTCGGCGCCGGCTACGACCGCTACAGCAGTGATGTAGCCTTTGGCTGGTTCCTCGAATGCGGGAAGAACGACTGCAAGAAGGCCAACAACGGGAAGTCCATTGCCGCGACCGGTCAGGTGAGTGGCGAGCTGCAGACCAACGCCTGGAACGTCTTTGGCGACGTCGCCCTGAATCTGCTGCTGCTGAATGTGGTTGCGGAAGTCGGCTACCAGAAGGCCACTGAACTGCTGGACGTGGACGATCTGCGCAAGCACAACCTGAAGCAGCAGCAACTGACCAGGGAGGACCTGAGCGGCGGCCGTCTGTTCGGCAGTTTCGGACTGCGCCTCGCGCTCTGATCGTGACCGGCAGCACCGTAGACAGCGCCGGGCCGGTCCCCGGGGAGCGGCCCGGCGCCCTTTTCGACCGCCGCGCAGGCGGCGGCTGGCGGGAACGGCTGGCGTGGCACGCTCTCGAGTACGGCATTGCGCCGGTCGCCAACCGCTTCCCGTACATGCTGGGCGGGCTCACCTTCTTCGGGATCCTCGCCCTCCTGGTCACGGGCGTCCTGCTGGACCAGTTCTACAACCCGGCGGCGGTCGGCGCCCACGACAGCATAGTCTTCATCATCAGCCGGGTCCCAGGGGGGAATTGGTTGCGCTCGCTGCATTACTGGAGCACGAGCGTGGTGCTGGTGAGCGTGTTTCTGCACCTGATCTACGTTTTCTGGCGGCGCAGCTACTTCCGGCCGCGGGAGGTGACGTGGTGGACGGGCGCGGCGCAGTTGCTGGTGCTCTTCGCGCTGGCCTTCACCGGCACCGTGCTGCGTGCGGATCAGGAAGGGGGCGAGGCGCTGGCGCACGCGGTAGCGGGCGCGCGCATGGTGGGCGGACTGGCCAAGCCGCTGACGCCGGAATTCACGGCCAGCGCGCCGCTGCTCGCGCGGCTGCACAACGCCCACGTCTCACTCCTGTCGCTGCTGCTGCTGGCGCTCGTGGGCCTCCACTTCTGGCTGATCCGGCACCTGGGGATCCACGCCCACGAGCCGCGAACCCACCCCTTCACCTCCCATCTCCGGCGTCTGGGTGGCTACGGTCTGATCGGGTTCGGTATGCTTGCCGCCATCGCGGCACTGTTCCCGCCCGGCATCGGATTCCCCGCGGTCGAAGGCGCAGAAGTCACCAAGCCCTTCTGGCCCTTCCTCTGGATCTATGCCGCCGAAAACGCGTTGGGTCTCGAAGGCATGCTCATCGCACCCGCCATCCTCTTCGGCTTCCTCTTCGCCGTGCCCCTGCTCGATCGACGCCACGATGATCGCGGCGGCCGCCCGCGCTGGCTCTTCGGCCTGGCCACGTTGCTGCTCGCCATGTATCTGGGCGCGTTGCTGTACGGCGCCTTCGCGCCCCAGCACCCGCATCTGGGTATGTGATGCGCAGTTCCGCGTGCTTCCTGGCCCTCGGCCTGCTGGCCTTCTGCGGGCGAGCCGGCGCGGCCCACGAGCCGGGAGTCCTCCACCTCGCCGCTCGAGAGGTAGGCGTGGGAGGCGAGATCAGCGTGCACGGGCAGAAGCTCCCGCGTCGCACACGGCTGCGCCTCGAGCTGCGCGGCGCGTTGGCCACGCTGGATCTGGGCACGGTGCACACGGACGGCGCAGGGGAATTTACGGCTCGACTGCCGCTGGCCGATTCCGTCCGCCCGGGCACATACGGTTTACTGGCGATCGCGCCCGACGGCGATGTAAGCGCCCGCGCAGATCTGGTCGTGCTGGCGGCCGCGCCGGCCGGGGAGCATGTGCACGGCGCGCAGGAGGATGCCGCGCGCGGCCGTGTGCCGCAGGCCAGGGCGGAGATGATGGATTTGCCGGCTAGCCGGAGCGCCGGCGAGTGGGTCGTCATCCTGGGGATCATTGGCTTGAGCGTCGGGTGCGGGGTGGTGCTCCTCAGGGGAGCACGGCAGCCGTAGCGGCGGCGCACCTGGCGCGCGGCGGGTCGGCCGGTCCCGGCAGATTGAAGGACCGGCTGCCAGGCTCTATCTTTAGCAGGGTTCTGGGAGTACGGACCGAAGCGGCGAGGAAGCCAGCGGTGTCAGGCGAGCAGGACGGGCGCAACCGGAGAGGGGCCCCCGAGACGGCGGCGCTCGAGCTGGACAAAATTGCCCGCCGCTTCGGGCGGCGCTGGGCATTGCGCGGTGTGACATTACGCGTGGCGCCGGGTGAGGTCGTCGCGCTGGTGGGCCACAACGGCAGCGGCAAGACCACCCTGCTGCGGGTGGCGGCCACGGCCATTCGGCCTACGCGCGGGAGCGGCCGGGTTTGCGGCCGGGACATCCTGAGGGAGCCCGCAGCCGTCCGGCCGCTGGTGGGCTTCCTCGGCCACTCGCCCGGACTTTACGAGGACCTGACGGCCTCCGAAAACCTGCTTTTCTCCCTGCGCATGGCCGGCGTGGCGGCGGACAGCCGAGCCGTGGCCGGCGCCCTGGCCGAGGTGGGGCTGACGCGGGAGGCGGGCGAGATGGTTCGCTACTTTTCTGCCGGCATGCGGCGGCGCCTGGCGCTGGCCAGACTGCTGCTCCGCCCGGGGCGACTGGTGCTGCTCGATGAGCCCTACGCCAGCTTCGACCCTGAGGGCGTCGAGCGGGTGAACCGCCTGGTACGGGAACAGCGTGCGCACGGCGGCGCCGTGATCCTGGCGACGCACGATCTGGCGCGTGCGGCGGAAGTCGCGGACCGCATGGTCGAGCTGGTGGCAGGCCGGCTGCTCGAGGGCAAATTGCCGCGCGGGAACGGCGCTGCAGGCGCAGGCGAGAGGGGTGCCATGGGCCAGCCCCTGGCACTGCAGGAGTCGAGCGGCCTATGAGCTGGCGCCAGGAATTGGGCCGAGCCCGGGCCGTGGCCTGGAAAGACCTCACGGCGGAGCGGCGCACCAAGGCGAACTTCAACGCGGTCGTGTTCCTGGCGGCGCTCATGCTCCTGCTCTTCGGCTTTGCCCTGGGGCCGGACGCCGAAGCGCTGCGGGGTGCCGCCGCCGGCATACTCTGGCTCACCGTGCTGTTCAGCGGGGTGCTGGCCTTCAACCGCTGCTATCAACTGGAGCTGGAGGGTGGCGCTCTGGAGACGCTGCTGCATTACCCTGGCGACCGCCGTGCCGTGTTCCTGGGCAAGCTGGCGGCCAATCTCGTTTTCGTGCTTCTGGTCGAGGCGATCCTCCTGCCTGCGGCCGCGGTGCTGTACGATCTGCCTATGGCCCGGCCGTTCCCCGGCCTGGCCGGCGTCCTGGTTCTGGGAACCGTCGGCTTCGTCACACTGGGCACCTTCTACGCCGCGATGGCGAGCCGCATCCGGGCGCGCGAGGTGCTCCTGCCGCTCCTGCTCTTTCCCATGCTCGTGCCCTTGCTGGTGGCCGCTGTGGAGGCCACATCCGCGCTGCTGGCAGGCGACGCGATGGGAGACAGCAAAGCATGGCTGCGGCTGATTGGCGTCTTTGATGTTATCTTCTTCGTGGCCTCGCTCTTCGCTTTCGAGTACGTGATCGAAGAATGACACGCATCCTGGGGCTCACGACGGTAGCGCTCGCGCTGGCGCTTTCGCTCTACGGCCTGGCCGCCGCGGTGTTGGGCGTACGCCGGCGCCGGCCCGAGCTGGTGCGCAGCGCGCGTTTTGCCGCTTACACCAACTTCGGGCTGCTCACCCTGGCTAACCTGGCCATGGTGTACGCGCTGGTCACCCACGATTTCAGCATCTCCTACGTGGCGCAGGTGGGCAGCCGGTCGACGCCGCTGTTCTACACCATCATTTCGTTGTGGAGCGCGCTCGAGGGGTCGATCCTGTTCTGGGGGTGGGTCCTGGCCGGTTATACGGCATTGGTCGTGTACTTGAATCGGGAACGGCCGGGCGCACTGGTGCCATACGCGCTGGCCACCATGCTGGGCGTGGGAAGCTTCTTCTACCTGCTGCTGGTCGGGCCGGCCAATCCCTTTGGCCGCATGTTCCCCGTCCCGCCCGATGGGCCGGGGCCGAACCCCTTGCTGCAGAACCATGTCCTCATGGCCGTGCACCCGCCGCTGCTTTACCTGGGCTATGTAGGGATGACCGTGCCCTTCGCGTTCGCGATCGGCGCGCTCCTCTCGGGGAGGCTGGACGACGCCTGGAGCCGGACGACCCGCCGCTGGACCGTCACCGCCTGGATGTTGCTGTCCGCCGCCATCATCGCGGGAATGTGGTGGTCGTACGAAGTGCTGGGATGGGGCGGCTACTGGGCGTGGGATCCAGTCGAGAACGCTTCCTTCATGCCCTGGCTCACGGCAACGGCATTCCTGCACTCGGCCATGGTGCAGGAGCGACGGGACATGCTCAAGGCCTGGACGTTGAGCTTGATTATCGCGACTTTCCTGCTCACCATCCTGGGCACCTTTCTCACGCGCAGCGGGATCCTCTCCTCGGTCCACGCCTTCACCCAGGGCCCCATTGGCCTCTTCTTCCTGGCGTTCATCGCGACGGTGCTCGTATTCTCGCTCGCCCTGCTGGCGGGGCGCAGCAGCGACCTGCGCTCGGCGGGCCGGCTGGACAGCGTGGCATCGCGCGAAACGGTGTTTCTGGTGAACAACCTGCTGTTCGCCGCCTTCACCTTCACCGTCCTGCTGGGAACACTCTTCCCGCTGGTCGCCGAGGCGATGCGCGGCGTGAAGGTCAGTGTGGGCGCCCCGTTCTTTAACCGCATGACGGTGCCGCTGTGCGTGACGCTCCTCTTCCTCGTGGGGGTTGGCCCGGCGCTGCCCTGGCGTGCGGCGGCGCCCGGCTACCTGCGGCAGCGCTTTGCCGCGCCGGCCGGAGCACTCGTGCTGGCCTTCCTCGGCACGCTGGCCGCCGGAGTGCGCGCACCCTACAGCGTCCTGGCCTTCGCCTTCGCCGCCTTCGCGCTGGTAACCAATATCCAGGAATTCGTGGTCGGCACGCGCGCCCGCATGCGGGCACACGGAGAAGGACCCGCTACCGCGCTACGGCGCCTCGTCGGCGCGCAGCCCAGGCGTTACGGCGGCTACGTGGTCCACCTGGGCATCGTTGTAGTGGCGCTCGGCGTTGCCGCCTCGTCCTCTTTCCGCTACGAGCGGGAGGCAACGCTGCGGCCGGGGGCGGTCCTGTCCGTCCGGGACTACCGCATCCGCTTCGATGACCTGTGGGGTCGGGAAGAGCCTCAGCGCTTCGTGGTGGGCGCCAACCTGAGTCTGCTGGATGGAAGGGGCATGGCCAGCGGCCGGCTCTCGCCGCGCCTCAACTTTTACAACAGCACTGGCGAGCCGGTGCCGACGCCCGCCGTCCGCAGCAGACCCCGCCATGATCTGTACGCCACGCTCCTGGCCTTCGAGGAGGATGGCTCCTCGGCTACTTTCTCGTTCTTCATTCAGCCCCTGGTGGCCTGGATCTGGGCTGGCGGGGGCATGGTGGCTCTGGGCGCATTGATCGCGCTCTGGGCCGGCCGGTTGGGGCAGCGCGCCGCCGCGCCAGGGAAGGGGGACGAGGCGTGAACTGGCGGCGGGCTATCCTGGGAGCGCTGGTCGCCGTGCCACTGCTGGCGCTCTTCCTTTTCGGCCTCGGCCGCGTTCCGCGGGCCATTCCTTCGCCGCTGCCAGGCCGTCCCGCCCCGCTCTTTGCCCTCGAATCGCTGGACAGAGGGGATACGGTCCGCCTGGCCGGGCTCCGGGGGCAGGTGGTGGTACTCAACTTCTGGGCGTCGTGGTGCCTGGCCTGCCGGGACGAACACGCAGCCCTGTCCGCTGTGGCCGAAAACTATCGTGATCGGGGCGTGCGCTTCTTTGGCCTCCTCTACAACGACTCGCCGGAGAACGGCCGGCGCTGGATCGAGGAAATGGGCGGCCAGAGCTATCCCTCGCTGATCGACCCTGGCTCCCGCACCGCCATCGATTACGGGCTGTACGGCGTCCCGGAAACCTTCTTCATCACCGCGGATGGCGCCGTGGGGCACAAGCAGATCGGACCGGTGACCGTGCCCCTGCTCGAACGGACGCTGGACGCGCTGCTGGCAAGTCCGCCGGAGACGGCGCGGTGAGCTGGCTGCCGCTGGCCCTGCTGTGGGCGCTGTTGCCCGGGGCCGTAGCGCCACAGGAGCCGATGCCGGACAGCGCGCTCGAGGCGCGGACGCGGCAGGTCGCGGCAGAGCTTCGCTGCCCGGTCTGCCAGGGCCTTTCCATCCAGGATTCGCCCTCCGAGCTGGCGCGAGAAATGCGCGCTGTGGTGAGGGACCAGCTCGCCGCTGGCCGGACGCCTGCGCAGGTAAGAGCTTACTTTGTCAGCAAATATGGCGAGTGGATCCTGCTCCAGCCGCAACCTCAGGGTTTCAACCTGCTCATCTATCTCCTCCCGGCGGCCGCGCTCCTGGGCGGCGGGACGGTCCTAGTGCTCGCCCTGCGGCGCTGGACGCGCCCCCAGGTGCAAACCGCTGCGGCGGGCGAGCCGCGTGCGCCGGCAATGCCCGGCCGTTGAGGGACCCGGTCGCCCTTGGCGCGGTATTACCTCTCTAGATGGTCAAGTTCACACGTACGGCGCCGAATGCCGCCGCACTCGTGAGCTCGATCAATACGTAGGATTGTCGTTCCCCCGCAGCAGAGCGGGATTCACGGCGCGGAGCGGGCATGTACCCGGTACTCATAGAAATTGGCGGCTTCAAGCTGACAACTTTCGGGCTCATGATCTTCCTGTCCTTCCTGGCAGGGGCCTGGGCCCAGGGGGTGCAGCTCGAGCGCCGCGGCTACAGCCGTGAGCTGGCCTGGGAGACGCTCGCGTGGGTCGCCATTGCCGGGATCCTGGGCGCGAAACTGTATTATCTGGGGCTGCACTCGAGGGACCTGCTGGCCAACCCGCTGCGCGAACTCACGGCCCGGGGCGGGCTGGTCTGGTACGGCGGCCTCTTCGGCGGCATCCTCGCCTTCTACTGGCAGGTGCGCAAGCGCAACCTCCCGGTCGCGCCGCTCTTCGACAGTGTCGCACCGGCGCTTGCCCTGGCCTACGCCGTCGGCCGCATCGGCTGTTTCCTGGTCGGCGACGACTACGGGCTGCCCACCAGCAGTTGGGTCGGTATCGCGTTCCCGGAAGGGACGCCGCCCAGCACGGCGGGCTACCTGCGCTCTGTCGGCGCCGACGTCCCTTCCCAGCTCCCAGACTCCGCAATTCTGGCAGTGCATCCGACGCAGCTCTACGAGGTGGCGGCGGCACTCGTGATGTTCGCCATCCTGTGGAAGCTGGCGCGCAGGCGGCTCGCGCCCGGCCGGCTCTTCGCACTCTACCTCGCGTTCTACGGCCTTGAGCGGTTCCTGGTCGAATTCGTGCGCGCCAAGAGCGACCGCTTCATCTTGGGGCTTTCCACCTCGCAGATGGCCAGCCTGGTGCTGCTTGGCGCAGCCACCTACGTGTGGCAGCGGCGTCGGGCAACGCTCGAGAGGCGTCCTGCCCCCGCCCACGCCGGCTAAGTGGTCGAATCCGCAAATACGCCCTGCTCTGGCAGTTCAGGACTGGTGCCGGCGTCCACGGCGGGCCTGTCACCTACCTGGTCGAGGGGGTGCAGTACATCGCTGTCGCTGCAGGCGGGAACCACCAGCTCGACACACCCCGCGGCGATGATCTCTTCGTCTTCGCCCTGCGCGGGCGGGCGGCACAGCAGCCCGCGGCGTCGTACGGGGAGGCGCAGTACGAGCGAAGCGATCCGGTGCGCTATGGCGCTGTCCGCCAGGTTCAGCGCCGTGCGCGCCGTACATCCACGCCTTGACCGGTTCGCATAACGCCGCTAGCTTCGGGCTGGTGGAAGGCCGCAGCCATGCCGCCCGCGTTGCCGTCGGCACGCGGGCGGTGGTGTTCCAGAACCCCCGAATCCGAAGTCGCGACCTATGCCACGACACCCTACTGCGCGGCGGGTGCCGCACCAGCCGACAGGCCCCGACGACCCGTTCCTTGCCCAGGTAGTCGAGGCGGCGGCGTGGGCCAAGCAACACGCTCGCGGCCTGGTCATCGGCGGCGCCCTGCTGGCGCTGGGCATCGCCTCGATTCTGTACTATACCAACTATCGCAGCCGCCTGCGCACCCAGGCCGATGCCCAGCTTGCCGAGCTGCGCTCGAACCCCACGCCCGCCGTCACGGAACTGGAGAATTTCCTGACCCGTTTCCGGGGGACGGCCGCGGCGAAGGAAGTGCGGCTGCTCCTGGCCGAGCGCTACCTCTCGGCAGGACAAGCGGAGAAGGCGGTCTCCACGCTGCAGCCCCTGGCCGGCGATCTGGATGCGCCCCTCGGCACCTCGGCTGCCTTCCTGCTCGCGGCCGCGGAGGAGGCCCGAGGCGCGGCCGACGCTGCTGAGCAAACCTATTTGCGCATTGCCGAGAAAGCCGAATTCGATTCCCAGCGCCGGGAAGCGCTGAATCTGGCCGCCGGCTTGCGGCTGCAGCGCGGCGATGCCTCGGGCGCAGCCCAGGTATACGAGCGCGCCCTCGAGCTCACAGCGGAAGATCTGCCCGAGCGGGCACTTCTGGAAATGCGGCTGGCCGAGGCGCTGGCCAGGCGGGGCACCGCAGCGCCCCGCGGGAGCTGAGACCGTGGACTACGCGGGCTGCTCCTGCCGGTGGAGCTGGTAGCTGTAGCGCTGGTATTCCTCTCGGTTGGCCACGTAGTCCTCGACCCACGACTCGAATGGTGGCAGCGGCAGCCAGCGCTCGAGCTCCTCGACCACAATCATGGCCAACTGCAGCCGGTCGCGAGACGCGAAATCGATTTCCCGGCCGTGCAGCAACTGCTCGACCAGTGCCTCGAAATCGGCTGGCGCCATCAGCGAGATGAGGTGTGCGACCTGGTCCAGCCGGTAGGAGGCATAA
The DNA here is from genome assembly GCA_016209965.1 of Gemmatimonadota bacterium. Classification (NCBI taxonomy): domain Bacteria; kingdom Pseudomonadati; phylum Gemmatimonadota; species Gemmatimonadota bacterium. The sequence continues at coordinate 10,771 of JACQVE010000249.1, forward strand.
AGCGAGCGCAGATGTTGCAGCGAGAGATCCGCTGAGCCATCCTTCGGATCGGGCACCAGTTCCGCCGAATTCCTGGCCAGCAACTCGCGGAACCAGCGTCGTACATCGGGCGGCGGATGCTGGCTGCGCTCGTGCGAGTAGAGCGCGGAATCCAGAAGCGCCAGCAGCAGCGGCCTGCCAAGCCCGCGGGCCCGGCTATCGACCTCCGCCTCCGTGGCCTCCAGGAAAAGGTCCGTCGTGCGGACCTCCAGCCCTTCGTGCAGCCCCGCCGAAGCCCGGAAGGAGAAGCAGCCCCGCCACTCGCCACCCTCGGCCGGGTACGTCACCAGGAAGACCGTCCACCGCTCCGCCGCCGCCTCCGGTCCACGGTCGCGGGCCGCTGCCCGCACCCCACCCGCGGCCAGAGCCGACCTTTTCGCCGGCCGCTCCAGAAAACAAAAAGACCGGCAACGCATGCGGGGCGGCAGCGCTCCCGGCTGCGTCGACGGCCAGCGGCCGGCTTCGCCTGGTGGTTCCGTTGGACCGGGCATTCCTGAGTCCAGGAATAGCCGAGAGCCTCGCCTATTGTCAAGATGGTGCGACCCCAACCCCACACGCGAGCCCTTGGGCTCCGTGAAACCACCGATCACGAAGCAATGCTGCCACCGCGCGTGCAGTCGCGGGGAACTGTTGCGTCCAGGCCTTTTCGTTGCGCCTGATTAGCCGCGACCGGCCCCGCGCGATGCGAGCGAGGATGCGGTAGCCATCAAGCTTGAAGCTCGTGAAGCCAGCCGTCGCCAGGCTCGACCATCCCCTCCACCAGGCGCTCCGCCATCTCCACTCCGCGTGGTGCCCCGTCCCGCCGCACCCCACTTCGCATAATATACATTATGTCAACTTCAGGGCAGCCAAAAACCAACGGGGTGGCCACTGCCCTGACGGGCGGGTGCTCTTTAGACACGTTTTGGGGGCAAGGATTTTAAGGCGGCCGGCTGCCCGGCGGCCTCGAGCTGGGCCCGCAGCACGGCCATGATGGTCTCGGCGGCGACGGGAACGGCAGGTTCGCGGCTACGGCGGTCATCGAGCCGGGGGAAGCGGAGTGGCGGGCCGAGGGTAATGCTAACCGGCGCGGGCCGGGGCGCCCGGGCCCAGCGCGGCCAGACATCGTAGGAGCCCTGGATGGTGCACGGGATGACGGGCACGCCGGCCTTGAGCAGGAGGCGGATGGTCCCCAGCCTGAGCGGCTGTAGCCGGCCGTCCCAGCTCCGTTCCCCTTCGATGTAGATGCCCACCCCCTCTCCTTCGGCAATGCGGCGGAGCGCGAAGCGCACCGCTTGAGGATCGATCTCGAAGCGACGTACGGGGAAGGACTTGATCCTGGGCATGAGCCAGCCCATGATCGGCGAGGCGAATTGTGTGCTCTTGGCCATGGTGTAGATGACCCGTGGCAGGTGCGCCTGGACCAGGATGGGGTCGATGATGCTCTGGTGATTGGCGATCAGGAAGAAGGGCCCTGTGCGCGGCAGGTTCTCGAGGCCCCGGATCTTCAGCTCGTCGCCGAACACCCTCCAGAGCAGGCGAGCCAGGGTCGAGCACAGCGAGTACAGCATCAGCGGAGCACGATGCGCGGCTGAAACTCGAGGACCTCGCCTTTGCCTGCCGAGCGGTAGAACCGCCGGATGCTGGCCCGGAGCACCTCTTCCCAGAGCCGGACCGAGCTGTCCGGGAATCGGAAGCTCACGACGCCCTCGCGCCGCGGCTTGATCTGCAGCGTACCCGAGCTGGACTGCAGGGCCGTGAGCGCATCCAGTGGCCAACGGCGTTCCTCCCCCTCCAGCGGCTGGAACATGACCTCGCCCGCGCGCAGGGTGAGCCGCCCCCTTCGCGGCGGCCCCAGCCGCTCGATGTGGCCATAGAACACGCGCCCCGGACGGATCGGTGCGGCCCCGAGCTGGAACCGGGCCTCCACGGCCGTGGTGACCTCCACCGGAGCTGACTCCCC
>JACQVE010000250.1 GCA_016209965.1 Gemmatimonadota bacterium
GCCCACCAGTTCGCGCTTCTTGCTGTCGTTGCTGATCACCGGCTGGCCCCGCTCCAGGAAGTCCTGCTTGACGGTGGCGAGGTAGCGGAACTGCCGGTCCCGGTCGGGATGGCGGGTTTCGGCGATGCTCTTGCGATTCACTCGCAGGGAGTACCGCTGAGCGCACATCACGTTCGCCACCGTATTGGGAGAGGCTTCGATCCCTCGACCCTTCAGCTCGTCACTCAGTGTGCCGGGGTTCTTGCGTGACCACTTTACGCCCGTCATGGGATCGCCGGCAGTCTCATCAGCCAGCAGCTCCTCCAGTGTCTCTACGATGGCGGTTTTTTTTTACCGAGGGCCGGCCGGCTCCAGGAGCGCGCACCCGATCGATATCGATGTCGCCTGCGACCAGCTGTCGGCGGCCTCGGGCCACCGTCTTCACGTTGAGCCCGGTGATCTCGGCGACCATCTGATCGCCACCCCTGCCGAGCTTCAGAGACTCGAAGCCCGCGTACAGACGGCGCTGTCTCTCGTTGAGCGTGGCCAGGAACTGATGCAGCGTTTCATCCAGCCCCGGAACCTCACTCGGCGGGCGCGTGGCGGCCCGGGCCTCCGGCCTTTCAAGGATCCCAAGACGTCGACGTTCCACCGGCCGACCTCGGTCAGCGTGTAGTACCTTCCGGCGTGGGAATAGCTGGCGCGGTAGTCCAGCTGTCGCAGCCTTCGGAAGACCGTCATCTTGGCGCCCGTTCCGAGGACCTCCATCATGTCCGGCAAGACCAGCACATGATGTCCATGGAAGGCATCGCGCAGTCGATTCGTCTCGACTTGCCTCGTTGCGCCCGCGCCGGCCGAGGGCTGCAGCGCCTTCGTCAGGTCCATCGCCGGGTTAGGTCGCAAAGCTGCGCGTCACGCGGGTTGCGCCCGGTCGCCTTGAAAAACGTATAGCAGAAGGTTCCACTATCTGAGGTCGCAATACTCCGCAGGTGCTCGAGACCAGCATCCCACTGCGCCCGCGTCATGAGCCCCTCGCTCAACGCTCGCGCCTCGACACCCTCGACCATGGGCACAATCGTCTTCGCTACAAAACGATCCATCCGGTCTGGATGACTCGCATCCGCGTAGATCATGCGTGGTGACACCGCTACGTCCTCGAACCCCGCCGCGTGCAACAACGGATACAGTCGACGACCAACTAGGGAATCACCACCGAGCGCCGCCTGCACCTGGATTAAACACTCCCACGCCCGCTGCGCGGCGGGATGTCGTGGACTGAAGTAACAGGAACCGTGATCGCCTTCCACCACGGTGATGGTCCCAGCCGGCGTTAGCGCCCCCTTCGCGGCCACCAGCGCGCGCAACGGATCAGTCATGTGTTCCAAAACGTACGAGATAAAGAGGTGCTCAAAGGTGGCCGGGCGGAACGGAAGCGCAAACAGATCTGCCGCAAGAAGCTGGACATTCCTGAGGCGCTTCCGGTGAACACGCGCCGCAGCCTGACGAACTGAATCCTGCACAACGTCGAATGAGATGAAGTGGCTCTCGGGACTCCGGTGCGCGACGGTCTCGGTCTGGGCGCCAACGCCGCACCCCACCTCGAGAACCCGAGCGCCGGCCGGGTAGACCGTGTCATGATGGATCAGCTCGCGGACCGAGGCTGCCTGGTCCCCTAAGCGTTGAGCCTCTCGCGCAGAATAGCCATGCACATACGAGTCTGCCGATCGAGCAGTCATGACGGACTCATGATGCCAGCTGAGAACATTGCCCTTGCGACCCAACGTCAGGTGTTTCAGCCGCGAGGGCGCGGCGCTTCGCCCGGCAAGTCAGGGGGCCTCCCCAAGCACCTCGAGTTCACGGATGACCGCATCCTGAACCACCCAGTCCCGGTGGAACGTGTCGCGATCAGTTCTTGCCAACAGCTCGGAGAGCCGGTCGATCGCGCTCAGCATGTGACCAAGGAAGACCGCGTCAGGCGGCGGCATCGAAGATGACGGAGGCGCTGGCCAGGATGGGCTCCCGCAGGTACGGGCTCAGCCCCGGCTCGGTGACGACGTCGACCGGGCGCCCGAAGAAGCCCTCGAGCTCATCCTCGAGACGGAGTAACTCGAAGAATCCCTTCGGCGAACCGAAATCCACCAGCAGATCGATGTCCGACTCCGCACCCTCCTCACCGCGCGATGCCGAACCGAAGATGCGGAGGCGCCTTACGTCATGGCGCCGACAGATGTCGGCGAGTTGCTTCCCATCGAATTGGACCATGCCCCAACCTCTCTCCAACGGCTTGCAGCGTCAAGTACTTGTGCTCCAGCGGCCGCCCCCGTCGCTGCCCTTATCACTCAGAGGTTAACGATCTGCATCTTCGGATCGATGCACGTGCTCGCTCGGTCCCCAAGGCCGTTACGGACCACTTGGGCGGGGTGGCGCATGAATTTGTCGAGGTCGAGGAGGAGGACGAGAAGGGCCGCTCCGGGTCAAACGCGAAGTGGGCGAGGCAGCGCCGCAGTACGGGAAGCGTATCCCAGCAATTGGCGTTGATTTCCGTCAACGGCCAGGGCTGGATGGGTCAGGATGAAAGGTGGAAACCAGTTCCGGTAGCGCCGTCGGCCCGGCGGCCGGTGCGCGGATGAGCAGCATGGGCTGGCGACTCCGCTCCACCAGCTTGGCCACTACGCTGCCAGCCCAAACGGCGGCCACGCCGGCCCGGCCGTGGGTCGCCAGCGCGACCAGGTCCACCTGCCGGCCGGCGGCGACGTCCAGGAGCCCCTGAGCGGGGTCGCCCCGGCCGACTACCGCCTGGACAGGCAGCCCCCCAGCTCGCAGCCGCGCGCTGACTTCCTGCAGATACTTGGCGGCTGCCGCCGCCTCCTCATCCAGCAGGGCGGCCGCCGCGCTGGGCATCAGCCGGGCAGCCACTGCCTCCTCCCCGGGTATGGTGCCCACCGTGGGCACCACGCGCACGAGCAGGAGCTCGGCACCCAGGGCGCTGGTCAGTCGCGCGCTCGCCGGCAACGCAGCCTCCGCCGCCCGGCTGCCGTCCAATGGTGCCAGGATGCGCCCGCAGTTGTACGGCTGCTCCCGAGGCTGGCGCGCTGCGGGAACCAGGAGGACGGGAATGCTGCCTCGACACAGGACCTGCTGCGCTACCCGGCCGAACAGGAGCCCCCGCACCCCCCGGGTGCCATGCGAGCACAGCACGATCAGGTCCGAGCCCAGCTCGGCGGCGCAGGCGGCAATGCTGCCTCCCAGGTCGGCGTCGCCGGTACGGAGCAGTGCCCTGGCCGACACACCTTCGGCTAGCAGCCGGCGCAACACCGTCTCCAGGTAGCCTTCCGCCTCCGCCCGCTGAGTGAGGTGCGGCTGGCCGTGAACCGTGCCCCGGCTGTGGCGCTCGAGCACGTGCAGCAGGTCGACGCGCGCGCCCAGCCGGCGGGCCAGCGTCGCGGCCACGGGCAGCGCCGACTCGGCCAGGGCAGAGCCGTCCAGGGGGAGCAGCAAGGCGCGGAACATGGGCTCACCCTCCCGTGAACACGCCATAGAGCAGGAACAGGTTGAGGCCGATGACGACCGCGGTCGCCGCCGCGGCCGCGGCCGTGGTGACACGCCGGTTCACCAGCCCCTGCATGAGCTCCCGGCTGCTGGTGAAGCGGACCAGCGGGACCAGCACGAAGGGAAGCCCGAAGCTCAGCACCACCTGGCTGATCACCAGCGTGCGCGTGGGATCGAGGCCCAGGCCAATCACCACCAGCGCCGGGACCATGGTCACCAGTCGGCGCACCCAGATCGGGATCCGCCGGCGCAGAAATCCCTGCATGATCACCTGCCCGGCCATGGTTCCCACCGTGGAGGAGGAGAGGCCCGCGGCCAGGAGAGAGATGGCGAACACCGTGCTCGAGAGCCGACCCAGCAGCGGCGCCAGCGTGCGATGCGCCTCTTCAATGCTGGCGATGTGGGTCAGGGCGTGCTCGTAGAAGGTCGAGGCGGCCATGATCAGCATGGCGGCATTCACCAGCCCCGCCAGACCCATGGCCAGCACAACGTCCGCGACCTCGAAGTGGAAGAGGCGCCGAGCCTGGAACGCCGTCCGCGGCACGATGCGGCGTTGCGTCAGCGCCGAATGCAGCAGCACCGCGTGGGGCATCACCGTGGCGCCCAGTATGCCCGTGGCCAGGAGCACGCTCTCGGCGCCGGAGAAGCGCGGAACCACGGCGCCGTACGCCACTGCGCCCCAGTCGGGCCGGTCCAGCACCGTCTCGATCAGGTAGCACACGGCAATCACGCCCACCAGTGCCGTGATCACCGCCTCTACCGGTCGAAACCCGTAGCGCTCGAGCGCCAGGATGAGCAGGGTGACAATGCCGGTGATTAGTGCGGCCCAGAAGAGCGGGATATGCAGCAGCAGATTGAACCCCAGTGCCGCGCCCAGGAACTCGGCCAGGTCCGTGGCCATGGCCACCAGCTCGCCAATCACCCAAAGTCCCCGGGTCACCGGCCGGGGGAACCGCTCCCGGCACACCTCGGCCAGGTTGAGCCCCGTGGCAATGCCCAGCTTGGCCGATAGCGCCTGGACCAGCATGGCGATCAGGTTGCTGGCCACCACCACCCAGAGGAGCAGGAATCCGAACTGCGCCCCGGCCTGGATGTTGGTGGCAAAGTTGCCGGGGTCCATGTAGGCCACGCTGGCCACGAAGGCCGGCCCCAGAAAGGGCAGCAGCCGGCCGGGGGTGAGCCTGCCCGCCCGCCCCTCCAGCACCGAGACCAGGGGCAGCGCTGGCGGCCCGCCGCTTTCCGCTGCGCCTGCTGCACCCCCCACGGCCGAGGCCACAGGCTCCCCCACCCGATGTCGAAGAAATTGCAGGAGCATTCCCTTACCCGGATCCAACCGGGGGGCCCCGTCCGCCCGTGGCGCATGCGGGCCGCCCAAGCCAAACCCCCGTTTCAACGCTCTGGCGCAAGGCGCGGCCGGGTGTCGCGAGGGGCGTGCCCGTCGGGGCGCCAGCCGCAGCGCTGGGCCGCGGCATAAACACGCCAACGCCAAACCACGCGGATCGGAGGCGCGGGACGGGCCCGCAGAAAGGCAGGCCAGCGGGAAAAACTGACCCAACAGCGGGACAAACTACCCCGGCCTACGCTCCCAGCCCCGGCCGCCTTACCAAATCCCCGGACGGCAACTGCTTCAACCCGAACCAGATGCGGGCGCAGCCCCGAGCCTCGCCCACATGGCATGCTATTTGTCACCTGCTTATGAGGTTTCTCCCTTAGGGATTGCGGACCTGCTCGGCCTGCAGCGGGCCGATCAGCACCAGGCAGCTTGAATGGCGGGGACGGCCACAAGAAGCTGGCACCGGCGCGGCAGCGCGGGTGTGGCTGGCGGACGCTGATCGAGGATTGTCCCATGGGCTTGCGGATTGTGAAGCCAGGCCGTGGTGTCGCGGCAGCGCTGCGGATCCTGCTGTTGACCGGCGTGCCGCTCCTGGGGGCGGCGGTCCGGCCGGCACGGTTGTGGGCCGGCCCGGCGCCCGGTGCAAGGCAGGTACAGCCCGCCGCGGCCGGCGACGTGCTTACGGGGAAGGCGCTCTTCCTGGGTGCGAAGCGCTTGAGCAACGGCGCGCCGTCGTGTCGCGCCTGTCACAGCGTCAGCGGTGTGGGTGCCCTGGGCGGCGGCGCCCTGGGGCCGGACCTGACCAGGGCCTACGAAAAGTTCGGTGAGGGGGGGCTCGCCGCAATCCTGGCCGGTATGCCATTCCCGACCATGCGCCCCATCTTCGGCGAGCGTCCCCTCACGGAGCAGGAGCAGGCCCACCTGGTGGCCTTTCTGCGCCAGACGGCGGCGGAGCGCCCCGCGCCGGTGGTGGTCCGGCTCACCGGGCTGGTGCTGGGCGGGGCCGTGATTCTGCTGGGACTCGTGCAAGTTCCCTGGCGCGGGCGCCTGCGCGGCGTACGGAAGCCGCTCCTCAAGGCGAGGTGAGCGAGATGGGCTGGATCCAGGATCTGGTGAAGCCGCAGGCGCGGCGCTGGGAGGAATTCTACCGTAACCGCTGGCAGCACGACAACGTGGTGCGCAGCACGCACGGCGTGAACTGCACGGGCGGCTGCTCGTGGGCCGTCTACGTGAAGGACGGGATCATCACCTGGGAGATGCAGCAGACCGATTATCCCCTGCTCGAGCCGGGTCTCCCGCCCTACGAGCCGCGTGGCTGCCAGCGCGGCCTCTCCGCCTCCTGGTACGTCTCCAGCCCCATCCGCGTGAAGTATCCCTACGCGCGGGGCGCGCTGCTGGACTTGTGGCGGGCGGCCAGGGCCGAGCATGGGGATCCGGTGCAGGCCTGGGGCTCTATCGTCGAGGACGAAGCGAAGCGTGCTCGCTTCCAGAGAGCCCGCGGCAAGGGCGGCTTCCGCCGCTCCAACTGGGATGAGGTGCTGGAGATCGTCGCTGCCGCCTGCCTCTACACGGCTAAGCGGTGGGGTCCGGACCGCATCTTCGGCTTCTCGCCCATCCCGGCCATGTCCTACCTGTCCTACGCCGCCGGCTCGCGTTTCCTCCAGCTCTTGGGCGGCGTCAACATGAGCTTCTACGACTGGTACGCCGACCTGCCCAACGCCTTTCCGGAGGTCTGGGGCGACCAGACGGACGTCTGCGAGAGCGCCGACTGGTTCAACTCGAAGTACATCGTGGCCATGGGCGCCAACCTGAACATGACCCGGACGCCCGACGTGCACTTCATCTCGGAGGCGCGGCACGAGGGGGCCAAGTTCGTGGTGCTGGCCCCGGACTTCAGCCAGGTGGCCAAGTACGCGGACTGGTGGATCCCCGTGCGGGCAGGCCAGGACACGGCGCTCTGGCTGGCCGTGGACCACGTGATCCTGAAAGAGTTCCACGCCGACCGCCAGGTGCCCTACTTCGTGGACTACCTCAAGCGCTACACCGACGGCCCGTTCCTCGTGGTGCTCGAGAAGGACGGGGACGGCTACCGCCCCGGGCGGCTGCTGCGCGCCAACCGCGTCGAGCGCTACCGCGAGGTCGAGAACGGCGACTGGAAGCTGCTGGTCTACGAC
>JACQVE010000251.1 GCA_016209965.1 Gemmatimonadota bacterium
TCCGCAAGCTGATGGATGCGCTGACCGAAGTATACCTGCAGATGATGCTGGTCGAAGGATTCCTCCACGCCGACCCGCCTCCCGGGAACATCCTGGTCGCGGCGGACGGAGCCCTGGTATTTCTGGACTGGGGGATGGTGATGCACTTGAGCCAGCTCACGCGCGACCGGGTGCTCCGCCTCGCCCTGGCCGCCGGCCGCCAGGACCTGGACGCGATGATCAATGGGATGTACGCGCTGGGAATGATCGACCCGGAGATCTCGCGCGCCGAGATCCGGGATGCCGCGGCCGAAATCCTCCTCGTCCTCGAGCGCGCCCGCGAGCTGGGGACGCGGCGAGTCCAGGAAATGGTGCAGCAGCTCATGGATACGTTCTACACCTGGCCGCTGCTCCTTCCCCGCGAACTGGTCTACTTCTTCCGCGCCGCCGCGCTGCTCGAGGGCATTGGGTTCCGCTACGACCCGAACTTCAACGGGCTCGAGGTCGCCCGCCCCGTGATCCGGCGCATGCGCGCTGACCTGCTGCGCGCCCTGGCCCGCGAGCCGGCCGAGGTGGCGCGCGGGCTGGTGGAAGAGTCGCGCGCCGCGCTGCAGGCCATTCGGGACGTGCTGCGCCGCGCCGAGCGAGAGGAGTTCCGCGTCCGGGCGCACCCCCGCGACGTGCTGCACGGCGAGCGCTTCCTGCTGCTCCAGGTGCGGCGCATCCTGCTCAGCATTTTCGCCCTGACCGTTGCCCTCATTGCTTCCATCACTTTCCTGGCGGTGCGCAGCCCCTGGCTGCTGCTGGCCGGGCTGGTCATGGCCCTGGTCATGTTCGTCATTGTGTTCCTGCTGCCCACGCACCTGCTGGAAAACCCCTTGCGCCACGCGCGCGGATTGCGCTCGCCCCGCGAGGAGGAACGGTTTGACAGGGCCGGCGGGGGCGGGGCATCTTCCGGCGATGAATGAGGCGGCGATTTCCGAGGCGCAGCGCGAATTACTCGCCGAGTTCCGCGCTGGCCGGCGCACCGCGCTGGCCCGGGTGATCAGCCTGGTCGAGAACGGGCGGCCGGGGTTCCAGGAGCTGCTCGACGCGCTGCACGGGGATCAGCGGCGCGCCCACCGTATTGGCATCACGGGGCCGCCGGGCGCCGGCAAGTCCACGCTGGCGGCGGGCTTGATCGGCGCGTACCGCGCCCGGGGGGAGACCGTCGCAGTGATCGCGGTCGACCCTACCTCCCCCTTCAGCGGCGGCGCGCTGCTGGGCGACCGCATCCGCATGGGCGAAGTGGCGCTGGACCCGGGCGTCTACATCCGCTCCATGGCCAGCCGCGGCTCGCTGGGCGGCCTGGCGGTCACTACCCGGGAAGCGGCCGACGTAGTGGACGCGTTCGGCTTCGACCGCATTCTCGTCGAAACCGTGGGCGTGGGACAGGCGGAGCTCGACATTGCCGCCGCGGCAGATACCACTGCGGTCGTGCTGGTGCCCGAGTCCGGCGACTCGATCCAGGCCATGAAAGCAGGTCTGATGGAGGCCTCCGACCTCTTTATCGTGAACAAGGCGGACCGTCCCGGCGCCGAACGCATGGCCCGGGAGATCGAGCTCATGCTGCGCCTCCGCGTCGGCCAGGCGCTGCGCAACGTGCCCGCCCACCACGGCGTGGACTCCGATAGCCGGAGGCGGGCGCCGGCTCGCTGGGAGATTCCCGTGCTCCAGACCGTTGCCGAAACCGGGCACGGCGTTCCCCGATTGGTCGAGGTGCTGGACGAGCACCGCGAGTGGCTGGCCGGGTCCGGCGAGCTGGCACGGCGCCGGCAGGTCCGGCTCACCGAGCGGGTGCGGGCCGCCGTGGACCGGCGGCTGCAGCAGCTCGCCTGGGACGAGAAGGAGGGCCGGCGCCTGCTGGAGGAAGCACTGCCGGCGCTGGAGGCGGGGGCCGAGTCGCCGTATGAGGTGGCGGTGCGAATCGTGCGCGCCGCGCTGGGGTAGTCAACGTGGCACGTCTGCGAAGGCGGTGACGAGCCACTCGAGGTCGATCGGGATTCCGGGTCCTGACGAGGGTGAGTGCTATGGACATGGTGGAACGTGAGATCTCGCCAGCCGAGCTGGCCGAGCAGCTCCGGGACAAGGAACGCGAGCTGGCCGAGCTGAAGGCCCGCCTCGCCGAGTGGGAGGCGGCCTACCTCAGCGTGCCCGAGCGCGATGCCGCTTTCACCACCATTTCCGGCGCACCGATCCAGCCGCTGTACACGCCTCTGGATCTGCCCGCCGACTGGAACTACCTCGAGAAGCTGGGGTTCCCGGGCGAGTTCCCGTTCACCCGCGGGCCTTACACCACGTTGTACCGCACGAGGCTGTGGACCAAGCGCCAGTTCGCGGGTTTCGGCACCGCGGCCGAGACGAACCAGCGCTACAAGTACTTGCTGGACCACGGCCAGACCGGCCTGAGCGTGGCGTTCGATTTCCCCACGCTCATGGGCTATGACTCGGACCACGCTCGCGCCCTGGGCGAGGTGGGGAAGTGCGGAGTCGCGATATCGAGCCTCGCGGACATGGAGACGCTGTTCGATGGCATCCCCCTCGATCAGGTCTCCGTCTCCATGACCATCAACGGGCCGGCCATCATGCTCTTCTGCTTCTACGTCGTGGCCGCGGAGAAGCAGGGGGTGCCGTCCGGGAAGCTGCGCGGCACAGTGCAGAACGACATTTTGAAGGAGTACATGGCGCAGCACGCCTGGATCTTCCCGGCGGAACCGGCGCTCAAGCTGATTGTCGACATGTTCGAGTGGTGCTCCCGCCACGCGCCCAAGTATAACCCCATCTCGATCAGTGGCTATCACATCCGCGAGGCAGGCTCGACGGCGGCGCAGGAGCTGGCGTATACGCTGCGCAACGGCTTCGAGTACGTCGAGCGCGGGATCGCCCGGGGGCTGGACGTAGACGAGTTCGCGCCGCGACTCTCCTTCTTCTTTGACGTGCACAACGAGTTCTTCGAGGAGGTCGCGAAGTTTCGGGCGGCGCGTCGCATCTGGGCGCGCCGGATGCGGGACGTGTATGGCGCGCGGCGCGAGGAATCGTGGCGGCTGCGCACGCACGCGCAGACGGCGGGCGTCAGCCTGGTCGCGCAGCAGCCGGAGAACAACATCGTGCGCGTCGCCTATCAAGCGCTGGCCGCGGTGCTGGGCGGCACGCAGTCGCTGCACACCAATTCGATGGACGAGACGCTGGCTTTGCCCACGGAGAAGGCGGTGCGGATCGCGTTGCGCACGCAGCAGGTCCTGGCCTACGAGACGGGCGTGCCCGGCACCATCGATCCGCTGGCCGGCTCCTACTACGTCGAAGCGCTGACGAACCGGCTGGAGGCCGAGGCGGAGGAGATTTTCGCGGAAGTGGACCGTCTTGGCGGTGTGGTCCGCGGCATCGAGATGGGTTACTTCCAGCGGGAGATTGCGGCGAGCTCGGCGCGGCAGCAGCGGGAGGTCGAGTCGGGCGATCGCATCGTGGTCGGGATCAACGCGTTCACCCAGGGCAACGAGTCGTCCGATATCGAGCTCCTGAGGATCGGTGATGTGGCGGAGCGCGAGCAGTGCGAGCGGCTGTCGCGTCTGCGGGCGGGGCGGGATGCGCGGCAGGTGGAGGCTGCGCTCGAGCGGCTGCGGGTGGCTGCCACCCGCGAGGAGAACGTGATCGAGCCCATGCTCGAATGCGTGCGTGCGTGCGCGACGCTGTACGAGATCCGGCGGGCGCTGGAGGACGTGTACGGCGTTTACCACGAGCCCGTATTCTTCTGATGAGCGGGGTTTCCGAGGCCTTTAACCTCGAGGCCGGCGGCGCTCTGTGGGCGGACGGGGAGGCCGGCCGCTACCGCGTCATCTTCCTCGATGCCGGCGGCACGCTGATCCACCTGGACCGCGCCTTCATCCTGAGCGCGCTGGCGGAGCACGGGGTACCGTGCGACGAAGCCGGCTTTTCCGCGGCGTCTCGTGCGGCGCAGAGCCGGGTGACCCAGTTGCTGCGCTCCGGGGCTCCCGGCGATGACGCGCACCGTGCTCGCCTCTACTGGGCTGCCTTTCTACGCCATGCCGGGTGCCTGGATGGGACGGGGGAGGCCGTCGCGGCGGCGATCTTCAGGCGCCACGATCAAGGACTTCTCTGGAGCTGCGTCGAGCCGGGAACCAGGGACGCGCTGGCCGAGCTGCGGCGCCAGGGCTACATCCTGGGGGTGGTCTCTAATTCGGATGGCCAGGTGGGCGATCTGCTGAGGCGCGCGGGGCTGGCCGAACTGCTGGACCTGGTGGTTGATTCCGCAGTGGTGGGCATCGAGAAGCCGGACGCGCGCATCTTCTGGCTGGCGTGCCAGGCGGCAGGCGCGGCGCCGGCGGAGGCGCTGCACGTGGGCGACATCTACGACATCGATGTGGTCGGCGCCCGGGCCGCGGGTCTGGATGCGCTGCTGGTGGATCCCGGTGATGCCTGCGGCGACGTCGACTGCCCGCGCATCCCTGGGGTCTCGCACCTCCCCGGCTGGCCTGGACTCCAGCGCGCCGGGTGAGCACGGCTCTTCGTCTCGGCCGTCTCGCGGCCTTCTGAAGCAGGTCTCTCCCCATGGAACCTGAAGCCCCACTTACTGCCGCCGCCATCGCCTTCCGACTCGCGCTGGTGTTCTTGCTGGTCCTGGCCAACGCGTTCTTCGTGGCCGCGGAGTTCGGCCTGGTGGGCGCCCGCCGCACGCGCATGGACGCGCTCCAGCGAGCGGGCAACCGGCGGGCCCGTCTGGCCAACGAGGCGATCCGTCACCTGGATCTCTACATCTCGGGCACCCAGTTGGGTATTACCCTGGCTTCCCTGGGGCTGGGCTGGGTGGGCGAGAGCACGCTGGCCGCGGTGATGCAGCAGGCCTTCAGCGGGCTGGCCGACCCCTGGAACGCCATCGCCCGGCATAGCGTGGCCGCAACCGTCGCCTTCATCTTCATAACCTTCCTGCACATCGTGTTAGGCGAGCTGGCGCCGAAATCGCTGGCGCTGCTGTTCCCCGAGTCCGTGAGCCTGTGGACGGCAGGGCCGCTGATCGCCTTTTCCCGCGTCTTCTCCCCCTTCATTGCGCTGCTCAACGGCGCGGCCAACCTGCTACTCAGGGCGCTGGGGCTGCGCGCGCCGACCGAGCTCGAGCGGGTGCACCGGCCCGAGGAGATCGAGATGCTGCTAACGCAGAGCTACCAGCACGGGTTGCTGCGGGAGGAGCCGGTCGAGATGATCCGCGGCGTCTTCGACCTCTCGGAAACCACTGCCGCCGAGGTCATGACTCCGCGCACCGAGATGGTCGCTGTCCCCGCCGGCGCCACCGTGGAGGAGGCCGCCGACATCGTGCTGGACGCGGGGCACTCGCGCGTGCCCGTCTACGAGGGGTCGCTGGACCGGATCGTCGGGGTGGTCCGCGCCCGCGACGTCTGGCGCGCGCAGCGCGAGGGGCAGGAGAGCCTGGCCGAGCTGGTGCGGCCCGTCCCCTTCGTGCCGGACAGCAAGCCCATCGAGGGGCTGCTGCGCGAGATGCAGGAAGCGCAGGTGCACATGGCCGTGGTGGTAGACGAGTTCGGCGGCACGGCGGGGATCGTGACGCTCGAGGACCTGGTCGAGGAAATCGTGGGCGAGATCCGAGACGAGCACGAGGAGGTCTCGCCGGAGATCGAAGAGACCGCGGCGGGGGACATCCTGCTGGACGGCACCGTCGCCGTGAGCGACCTCAACGCCCGCTACGGGCTGAACCTGCCCGAGGAGGACTATACCACCGTAGCCGGCTACGTCATGGGGATCCTGGGGCGGATCGCGCGGGCGGGCGATGAAGTGGGCTTCGCCGGCGGCCGGCTGCGCGTGACGGCTATGGACAGGCGCCGGATCGGCCGCCTCGCGCTGCTGCTTAGCCCGAACCACCTGCCGGCACCGGCGTCGGACGAGACGTGACCCACCGCGCTGCCGGCCGTCCGGGGCCCTGATGGCGGCAGTCGCCCCGCCTCATTGTCGTGGCCGAAAAGACGCCCTAGCTTTTGGCGCGGCGGCTGTGCTGAAAACCCGAGGCAGGAACGAGATGCCCGAACGGAAGATCCGTGTCCTGGTCGCGAAGCCCGGGCTCGATGGCCATGACCGCGGCGCCAAGGTGATCGCCAGTGCCTTCCGCGACGCCGGCTTCGAGGTCATCTACACCGGGCTGCACCAGACGCCCGAGATGATCGCCAGCGCCGCAGTGCAGGAGGACGTGGACGTCGTCGCCCTGTCCATCCTGTCCGGCGCTCACATGACGCTTTTCCCCCGGCTGCTCGAGTTGCTGCGCGAGCAAGGCGCCGGCCATATCCTGGTGACCGGCGGCGGCATCATCCCCGAACAGGACGTGGCCAAGCTGCGGGAACTCGGTGTCGGCCAGCTCTTCGGCCCCGGAACACCCACCTCGGAACCAATCCAGTACATCCGCGAGTGGTCTGCCCAGCATGGCCGTGACCAGGAGGCGTAAGGCCGCTCGCCCGGCCGCCGTCCGTCTCGAGGCCCTCGCCGCCGAGCTGCGCGAGCTCGAGGAGCGCCTCCGGCAGGGGGGCGGCCCGGAGAAGGTCGAACGGCAGCACGCGCAGGGGAAGCTGACCGCCCGGGAACGGCTCGCCCTGCTCCTCGACCCGGACACCCACTTCCTGGAAGTCGGCCTGCTGGTCGCCTTCGACCAGTATGAGGGCCAGGCGCCCGCCGCCGGCGTGGTTACGGGCGTGGGCGTGGTGCACGGCCGGCCAATCGTGGTCGTGGCGAATGATGCTACCGTTAAGGCGGGCTCGTGGTGGCCGGAGACGATCCGCAAGATGCTGCGGGCGCAGGAGATCGCCATGCGCTGCCGCATCCCGATCGTCTACCTGGTGGACTCGGCAGGCGTGAACCTGCCCTATCAGGGCGGCGTGTTCCCCGGCCAGTACGGCGCCAGCCGGATCTTCTACTACAACTCGATCATGCGGCGCTACCTGAAGGTGCCGCAGA
>JACQVE010000252.1 GCA_016209965.1 Gemmatimonadota bacterium
ACTGAACCTCTGTGTTGGGCATTCAACCCCGGAAGCTCCGCAGCAGCTCGGCCAGCTCCTCGGGACGACTGGCGGGCGGCGCGCACGTCTTCCCAACGCACAGATACGCCTGCGGCGCTTCGGCCGTGACCATGGCGCGCAGCTCGGGCGGCACCGTCTCGGCCAGCACCGCCCCTGGCTCGAAGCGCCGGACCACCGTGCGTGGACGGTAGGTCCGCAGCGCAGCGGCCCACAGCGCCTCAGCCGCCGGCTCGCCGGCCGCGCCCACAAGCACCAGCGTGCTGACCGGTCGCACCGCCCACGCCAGCGCGCGGAAATAGGTGGCCGCAGCGGTCGCCATGCGCGGCGCCGAGCCGGCGAACGCGGCCAGCACCTGCCCGGCCGTCTCGCGATACTCCTCGCGTTGCTGCAGCGCCGCGAGTCTCAGCAGCGTGAGCGCCGCAACCGCGTTGCCGGCCGGCGCGGGCGCGTCGGCAATGGGGCGGTGCGGCTCCTCGATCACCGGCACAGCCGCGCGTTCCTCGCGAGGCCGGTCCAGTAAGGCTCCACTTTCAGGGTCGCGGAAGCGGCGTAGCATGACCTGCACCACCTGTTCGGCACGCTCCAGATGCTCCGGCCGCTGCGTCAGCTCGAAGGCGTCCACGAGTGCGCGGGCAACGTACGCCTGGTCATCCAGGAAGCTGCCCGCCTCGCCGTCGCCCAGCCGGTGGGCTATGCCTTCCGCCGCCCTGAAGCCCTCCTCCCAGACCCGGTCCAGCGCCCTGAGCGCTGCTGTCCCCGCGTCGCCGCGGCCCAGGTAGCGCGCCGCTGCGAGGTGCCCGGAAGCCACCAGCGAGACCCACCCCGAGTACAGCGTCTGGTCCACGAAGGGCGCCGGCCGCTGATCCCGGGCCGCCTTGAGACGACGCCGCACGTCCTCCAGCAGCGCCTCCGCCTCCGCCTCGTCCAGCCCCAGGCGCAGGCCCACCTCCCGCTCGGCCAGCGCCTGATAGAGCACATGGCGGCCGGGATCCAGGTGCATGCTGCTGGCCGGCTCGTCCAGCCCGTAGCGCAGCACGGCCGCGCGCACCCTCCGCTCGTCACTGTCCAGTGCGGCCCGCACCTCCTCCAGCGTCCAGGTCCAGTAGTCGCCGTCATCCGAGGGCCCGATGTCTGCGTCCTGCGAGGCGGGGAAGCCGCCCGCCTCGAGCAGCGCCGGCGCCAGCTCGCGGTAGTGATCGACTACCCCCTCACCCACCTCACCGTGGAACGGCGAGCCCAGCGCGGCAAACGCCCGGGAGTACACCTCCAGCAGCACGCCGTTGTCGTACGCCATCTTCTCGAAGTGGGGGACAATCCAGCGCGCGTCCGTCGAGTAGCGGTGGAACCCGCCACCCAACTGGTCGTAGATGCCGCCCCGCCCCATGGCATCCAGGGTCTCGACCACAACGCGGCGGGCCCACTCCGCGCCCGTGTCCAGCCACTGGTCCAGCAGCAGCTCGAGCCCGCCCGCATTGGGAAACTTGGGTGCTCGCCCGAAGCCGCCATGCCGGAAGTCGAAGGACTCGGCGAATTCTTCAGCAGCGTGGTCCACGAGCGCGGGGCTCAGCTCGCCCGCCTGGGCCTCGGCCTGCTCGTGAGCCAGGAGCCGATCCCGGATCGAGCGGGCCGACTCGCGCGCCCGCTCACGCTCCTCCCGCCAGACCCGCGCGACCTGCTCGAGCACGCGACGGTACGCCGGCCGGCCCAACTGGTCCTGGGGCGGGAAGTAGGTGCCGCCGTAAAAGACCTCGCCCTCCGGCGTCAGGAATGCCGTCAGCGGCCAGCCACCCTGACCCGTCAGCGCCTGCACCGCCCGCTGATAGCGCGCGTCTACGTCCGGCCGCTCGTCACGGTCCACCTTGACCGGCACGAACAGCTCGTTGATCAGCCTGGCCGTCGCCGCATCCTCGTAGCTCTCCCGATCCATGACGTGGCACCAGTGGCACCACACCGCCCCGATGTCCAGCAGGATCGCCCGATTCTCCTGCCGCGCCCGCTCGAACGCCGCCTCGCCCCACGGCATCCACTTCACCGGCTGCCGCACGCCGTGCTGCAGGAATGGGCTGCGGGCCTCCGCCAGGCCGGCGCTCCCCTTTTCATTCATGCGCACCACCCCTCACCTAGCTTCCCACTCGAACGCAGCACAGTCGACCCGTGCCCGTGCCCGTGCCCGTGCCCGAAGCTTCTCTGATCGGGCAGACGCAGCCAGGGGAGCGGGTACGGGTACGGGTACGGGTACGGGTACGGGACCGCACCCTCTCCCATCGGCCCCTCCATCACACCAGCGAGCTGGGACACAGCTCCGCCACCACGCACAGCTCGCAGCGCGGCCGCCCCGCCCTGCAGACGCGTCGGCCGTGGTAGATCAAGAGGTGGGCCAGCTCGGTCCACTCCTCCTGCGGCACCAGCTCCATGAGGTCGTGCTCGATCTTGCCCGCGTCCTTGTGGTTGGTCCAGCCCAGGCGCCAGCTCACTCGCGCCACGTGCGTGTCCACGACCACACCCTCCGCCTTGCCGAAGGCATTACCGAGCACCACGTTGGCAGTTTTGCGGCCCACGCCGGGCAGCTTGACCAGCGCCCCCATCTCGTCGGGCACCTTGCCCTTGTGCCGCTCGACCAGCGCGCCGGCCATACCCAGCAAGCTCCGGGTCTTGTTGCGGTAGAAGCCGGTCGAGCGGATCAGCTCCTCGAGCTCGGCGGGCCGGGCGTCGGCGAGCTCCGCTGGTTTAGGGTAACGCCGGAAGACGGCAGGTGTGACCTGGTTCACCCGCTCGTCCGTGCACTGGGCGGACAGGATGGTGGCCACCAGGAGCTGGTACGCGTTCCGATAATCCAGCGAGCAGCGGGCGTCCGGGTGCTCGGCGCGCAGCCGCCGCACGATCTCCTGCGCCCGCTTCCTCTTGGCCGTCTTGCTCTCCCGCACCGACCACGACTTCCGCGGCAGCGTCACTCACGCCTCCTCCGGAAGTACTCTTTCACCGTCTCCGGCTCCCACGCGTTTACCACGTCACCCGCCGTGAGCCAGCCTTTGCGGGCCACCCCCACGCCGTAGCTTACCTCGTCCAGCCCATCCGTGGAATGGGCATCGGGGTTGATCGCCGTCTTCACACCCCTTTCCCGCGCGCCGCGCCACAGCCGCCAGTCCATGTCCAGCCGCCAGGGATTGGCGTTGACTTCGATGCCCACGCCGCGCTCCGCTGCCGCCTCGATCACCGCCTCCATGTCAATGGGGTAGCCGTCCCGGGAGAGCAGCAGCCGCCCGGTGGGGTGGCCCAGGAAGCTGAGGTGCGGGTTCTCGAGCGCGCGCAGCACGCGCTTCGTCATCTCGGCCCGGCCCAGCCCGAACCCGGAGTGCACCGAGCCGACCACGTAGTCGAAGCGCCCCAGCACCTCATCGCCCCGCTCGGCATAGTCCAGCCGCCCGTCCGCCAGGATATCCGCCTCGATCCCCTTGAACAGCCATAGCTCGCGGCCATGCTCCGCGTTCCAGGCATCGATCTCTTCATGCTGCCGCAAGATCGCCTCGACAGCCAGCCCCCCCGCGTACGCCGCCGCCTGCGAGTGGTCCGCGATCCCCAGGTAGCGCCAGCCGCGGGCCCCGGCCGCCTCCGCCATCTCGCGCAGCGTGGCCTTGCCATCACTGTAGGTCGTGTGGCAGTGGAAGCAGCCGCGCAGGTCGGCCTCCAGCAGCAGCCGCGGCAGCACGCCCACCGCCGCGGCCGCGACCTCGGAGCCATCCTCCCGCAGCTCCGCTTCGATGAAGGGGAGCCCGAGCGCACGGTACAGCCCGGCCTCGTCCGCCAGCTCGAGCCGCGCCTGGCCGCGCCACACGCCGTACTCGTTCAGCTTGAGCCCCTCTGCCGCCGCCCGGCTCGCCAGGGCCGCGAGGTGGGCGGCACTGCCCGTCGCGTGGACCCAGGCGGCGATGAATTCGTCGGGGGCGACGCAGCGCAGCCGCAGCTCGAGCCCGTCCGCCAGTCGCGCCCGCGCCGCGGCCTCGCCTACCGCCGCGGCCTGCGCCGCGCCGGGCAGCGCGAGGAATGCCTCGAGCACCGGCGCGGCACGATCGGCCACGGCGGCCACAACATCGATCCCGTCCACGGTCTCGAGGCGACGCCGCAACTCGCCCGCCAGCTCGACCCGCACCACACCCGGCTGGCCGGCCAAATAGCCCAACACCCGCGCGGCCGCGGCGCGGGCCTCCGGCTGGCGGCGACGCGAGGCCACGCTGCGCACAAAGCCAATCCCTTCCAGGAGCTTCGCCTGCGTGCGCTCGCCCAGCCCGGGCAGCTCGGCCACGCGCCCCTC
>JACQVE010000253.1 GCA_016209965.1 Gemmatimonadota bacterium
GGGCAGGTCGCGCCTGTGCGCCGGACGCCGCTGCTGGTCACCATCTCGGACCAGTGGATGGTGGCGAATTTCGAGGAAGTCCTCCAGTTCCTGAGCTATATTGCGGCGTCCGAAGAGCTGGATTCGCTGCAGGCCGCGCAAGGCGCGGCGCGGCGGGAGGCGTGGGAGCGATTCTGGAAGCGTCGCGATCCGGTGCCGGCCACACCCGTGAACGAGTTTCGCGAGGACTTCTTCGAGCGCGTCAGGATCGCCAACGACCAGTTTGCGGAGCCCGGCCGGGCCGGGTGGCGCACGGATCGGGGCGAGGTGTTCATCGTGCTGGGTCCGCCGGACCATGTGCTCGAGCGCCACGTCGGGCGAGAGGAAGTTCCGGGTCAGCCGAACGCCCAGGAGTGGATTTACGAGCGCGTTGCAGGTGACCGGATCGAGCTGCTTTTCGTGGACCGCACCCGCTTCGGCCGCTACGAGCTGACGGCGTCATCCGAGTCGGCGTTCCGCTCCGCTGCCCGGAAACTGCGCCCCGAAGCTTAGTGGTCGAATCCACAAATACGGCCGCATTCATGGCCGTACTTACGAACTCGACCACTCAGTGGCCGAATGCGACCGTACTTGCGAACTCGATTACTTGGACGGACGCATTGGCGGGCCCGGGGTTTGCAACCTGCAGGCAGGCGAGAGACTTGCAGTCGACCCGGACCCGGCCACCGCCGTCGCGGGTAGCACGGTGGACGTCCGGTCCGCCAATTGATTCGTATATTGCGCTACCTGCTGATCTTGTTCCTGTTCCTGGCGGTGGTAGTGGCGCCGGAGCTGCTCAGCCCCCGGCACACCCCCGCCGCTCCGCGGCCGCCGCCGCCGGCCGTGCCGCCCGAGGCGCTGCGCGCGCTCCAGGAGGGGCGCTACTGGCGCGCCAGCCGCATCCTGCGCGAGTACCTGGCCGCCGTGCCCGACACGACCCCCGAGACCCTCCTGCTCGCGGCCCAGGCGGAGGCCGGCTGGGGCGAGTGGGCGCGCGTCGAGACACTCCTGGCCGGCCGCCGCTGGCTCGACAGCGTGCGCGGCGGCTATGGCTGGAGCCTGCTGGGGCGGGGCCGCCTCGAGCGGGGACGCTGGAGCGACAGCGGCCAGGCGCTTGCCCGCTACCTGCAGGTTGCGCCTGCACTGGGCGACCGCGAGCGAGGGCTGGTCGAGGCGCGTCGCGGACTGGCCATGGCGCGAGCGCGTGACGGGCGCGGCGCCCTGCGCACTTTCGACACGGCTGCGCGGCTGCTTCCTCAAATCGGTGACTGGATCGCGCTGTTCGCCGCGGAGGCGGCGGCTCAGATCGGCGACACGGTAGAAGTGCAGCGCCGCCTGGGGGGGATGGACAGCGTGGTGGCGCGCCAATGGGCGTGGCGCGTGCGCGTCTCTGCGCGGCGCAACGCCCGCGATCCAGCGGGCGCAGAGCGGGAAGCGGCAGCGGCGGCCAACCTGCTCGGCACCGCGGCAGCGCGGGCGGAGGCGTGGAAGACTGCCGGTGAGCTGCGGCTGCTGCGTGGCGATACCACTGCAGCGCGCGAGGCCTTGCGGCGTGCCATGGAGGCGGCGCCCGAGGCGCTTGCCGCCATTGACGCGGCGCGCGCGATGAGCGAGTTGCCCCGGCTCAACGCGGAGGATCGCCTTCGCATCGGCCGGCTCTACCTGCGCCACGGCAACCTGGACCGCGGCATGGCCGGCCTCAGCGCCTACCTGGCTGCCGGCGGCGGATCCGCCGTGCAGCAGGCGGAGGTACGGCTCGAACTGGGGCGGGCGATGTTCCGGGCCGCACGCTACGCGGATGCGGAAAAGCTCCTGCTCGAATCCGCACGGGGCGCGGCCTCCGCGCGCATCGGTGCCGAGGCCATGCTGCTGGCGGGCCGCAGCCAATACCGCCAGGGGCGCGGGGACGCGGGGCGCGCCACCTTCTTGCGAACCGCAGAGCTGTTTCCCCAGGAGGCGCCGGCCGCCAAGGCCCTGTTTCTGATCGCTGACCTGTACCACGACCAGGGCGAGCTGGACCGCGCCCGCGAATTCTACCGCCGCACGGTCGAGCGCAATGCCGACCTGAATGACGCGGGTCTCGCGCTCATGCGACTGGGCGGCATGGCCTACCTCGAGGGCGATCATCGCGCGGCGGCTTCCATCTTCGAGGAATACCGGCAGCGGCATCCGAGCGGGCGCCGCTACCAGCCGACCACGTACTGGGCGGGCAAGACTTACCTCAAGCTGGGCGACACCGCCCTGGCCCGGCAACGGCTGCGCGAGACGCGGGCGCTCGATCCCTTCTCATACTACGGCATGCAGGCAGCCGAGCTGCTGGGTGAATCCTTCTGGAACATGCCGATCGAGCCCTCTCCGCCAACCAACCCGACGATCGAGGCGGGGGTCGCGCGCGCGCTGCAGCGGCTGGACCTGCTGCGCGAGCTGGGTCGCGAAGACGCGGTAAGCTTCGAGATCGAGCGGCTGAAGCGGCATTTCGGGACGCGGGACGGCGCGCTGTACGCCCTGGCGGAGGCGTTCAATGCGCGCGGCCACACGTTTACCGGCATACAACTGGGCTGGGAGGTCTACCGTCGGGAAGGGATCTGGAACCACAGACTGCTGCGGATTGTCTACCCCTTCGTTTATCGCAACCTCATCCTGGCGGAGGCGCGGGAGCGTCAGCTCGATCCGTTCCTGCTGGCCGGGCTGATTCGACAGGAGTCGATGTTCAACGCAGGGATCGCGAGCCCCGCAGGCGCGATTGGCCTCATGCAGCTAATGCCCGCCACGGGCCGCGTGCTGGCCCGCTCGCTGGGCGTGGACGGCTTCGAACCTGGTATGCTCACGCGGCCCGAGCTGAACGTGCACTTCGGAGCCGCGTATGTGACCGAGCTGCTGCAGCGCTTTGGCAATCGGCTGCCGCGGGTGCTGGCGGCGTACAACGCCGGTCCACACCGGGTCGCGCGCTGGCGTGAGTTCCCCGAGTACCAGGATGACGAGCTGTTCGCGGAGCGGATCCCCTTCGAGGAGACACGCCACTACGTCAAGGTGGTTCAGCAGAACGCCCGGCTTTACTCGGTCCTCTACGGCGACGAGCCGGTCCCCTCGTCCGGCGGAGATTGATTGCGGGAAGCGACACGGCCCGCGACTGCGGCAGAGCGCGGCCGCCCGGCAGCGGGCGGCCAGGCCGAGTGGCTGCGTAAGGCGCTCCACGTGACCGCCGCGCTGTCCGCCGCGGCACTGGTATGGACGCGCTCCCGGCGGACGCGTCCCGCGCGATTCTGACGGCCATGGCGCTCCTCGCCCTGGCCGCCGACCTGGGCCGGCCAGCGCTTTGGCCGCCGCCGCCTCGCGCCAGGCAAGAGCCTCGAAGGCAGCACGGCCGTCTTCACGGTCGCGCTGCTGGCCGCCTGGGCCCTGCCCGGTATTGGCCTGCCCGCGGCCGTCGCGGCCGCGCTCGTCACCACGGTCCTGGAAGCATTCGTCCCCGGCGCGCCCGATAATCTGCTCGTGCCTCTGGCGGCCGCGGCCACGCTCTCGGCCGTTTCCCGGCCGGCCCTGTAAAACAAAAGTTTGCTTGACACCGCGAGCGCGCCGTTTTTATCGTTGCTGCCGCTGTGGCAGCCGGCAGCGCATCCATCCCCTGGTAGGAGGCAGGCTCAATGGCCAGAGGTAAGGTCAAGTGGTTCAATGATGCCAAGGGGTACGGCTTCATTGAGCAATCTGACGGCGAGGATGTTTTCGTGCACTTCTCTGCGATCACGATGCAGGGGTTCAAGACCCTGGCCGAGGGAGAGGAAGTCGAGTTCGAGGTGCGGCAGACGGACAAAGGGCTGCAGGCGGCAAACGTGGTCCGCGTCTAGCGGCGATCTCGGGCCATTGATCAGCCGCTACTCTGCGCCCTGCCGGATCCCGGCGGGGCGCGTTCTTTTGGGGGGCGCCGCCGTTCTCTTCCCGGGTTGTTCTCCGGATTAAAGTGCCGCGGCGCCGCCCCCTGCGGGCGGGCCGGTGGTGCCTTGGCGGCTCACTGGTGTAAGGGTAAGTATGGTGGAGAAGCCGGCAAAGGCGCGCCCGCGCCTGTTCCTGATCGATGGCTACGCGCTCATCTACAGGTCCTTCTTTGCACTGCTGAAC
>JACQVE010000254.1 GCA_016209965.1 Gemmatimonadota bacterium
AGGCCCAGAGCCCCAGGGGCTGGAGCGTGAAGGTACAGGCATGGCACTGCATTCGGCACCTCCGCGATTGAGTAGCAAGGGCCTGGTTCGAGGGGCGACCAGCCACCGCGCCCCTGGCCTCTCAGGTTCGTTTTGCCGGCGCTGGCAGCGGAGATTGCGGGTGTACGGCGGCGGCGTCAAGCGGGAGGAGCGAGGCAGCGGCGGAACCAGTCCCGGGCCAGGCGCGCGACCTCCTCGAGCGTGCCGGGCTCCTCGAACAGGTGGGTCGCGCCGGGCACGATCTCGAGGCGCGTCTCCACCGTCATCTGCGCCATGGCCTCCCGGTTCATGGTGATCACGACCTCGTCGCGGCCGCCCACGATGAGCAGGGTGGGCGCGCGCACGCGGGGCAGCGCGGCGCCGGCCAGGTCGGGGCGGCCGCCGCGGGACACGACGGCGCGCGCGGCGTCGGGGCGCTGGGCGGCGGCCACCAGTGCCGCGGCCGCGCCCGTGCTCGCGCCGAAGTGGCCCAGCGGCAGCTCGCGCGTCTCCGGCTGTTGCTTGAGCCAGTCGGTGGCGGCGACCACCCGCTCCGCGAGCAGGGGGATGTCGAAGCGCAGGCTTGCGGTCTCGAGGTCCAGCCTCTCCTCGTCCGCCGTCAGCAGGTCCATGAGCAGGGTGGCCAGGCGCGCCTGCCAGAGCTCACGGGCGACGAAGCGGTTGCGGGCGCTGAAGCGGCTGCTGCCGCTGCCGTGCGCGAAGAGGACCACGCCCTGCGCGTGCTCCGGCAGCGCCAGGTCGCCTGCGAGCTTCACTGGCCCGGCCGAGATCTCGACCTCACGCTGCCGGACGGCACCGGGCGCCGTGGGTTCCACCGCTCCCTCCCGAGTTGTGCTACCCGGCCGGCCCGTGGTTGTCAAGCCGGCCCCCGCGGCGGAGGTGCGGCAAATGGCGTTCCCCCTTTGCGTGAGAGGTTGGTCGTGGTCTGGTGCATGGTCCGCCCCCGAGGAACCGAGGCTGAGCAGATTGACAGTACGATATTATAACACTACAGTATCATAACAGCGGGTTCATTCTTTGGGGGTGCTGCGGCCGTGCGCGAGCTGATCGACCGGGAACGGGAACTGGCGGAGTTGCAGGCTCTGGCCGACGAGCCGGCAGCGCGCCTGGCCCTGCTGTACGGCTGGCGTCGCGTGGGGAAAACCTTTCTTCTCAAGCGGGCCTGGGAGGGCCGGCGCCATTTCTACTTCCTGGCTGCCAACACCACCCCGGACCAGAATCGTCAGGATTTCGTTCGCGAGCTGGGCGCGTGGGCGGGCGACCGGTTGGAAGCGGAGGACTACCCCACATGGCGAGCAGCCTTTCGGCTGCTAGCCCGATTCGCGCGGGAAGCGCCGCTCGTAGTCGTTCTCGACGAGTTTCAGTACCTGCTTGGGGTAGGTGATACGGAGGGGGTGGTGTCGCAGTTGAACGCTGTTTGGGAGCAGGAGCTGTCCGGGACGAGGCTGACGCTGGTTCTCTGTGGGTCGGAAGTCGGCACCATGGAGGGATTGGCGGTACGCGGTGCGCTTTACGGCCGCATCGATTGGAGCGCCCGTCTCGGGCCGTTCGACTATTTCGACGCCGGCCAGATGACGCGGTGCGCCTCGCGCCGCGAGGACGCCTACGTCTACGGCGTTTTCGGCGGCGTCGCCCGCTACCTCGAGTCCGTCCGCGAGGGCAAGGGTCTGGATCGGGCGGTGATCGAGGCGATGCTCTCGCCGCGGGGGAGCGTGCACCTCCAGTTGGAGAATCTGATCGAGCAGGAGGAGGCCATCCGCGAGCCTGGTCAGTACCGCGCCGTGCTGGCCGCGGTTGCGCAGGGTCGGACGGAGTTGAACGAAATCGCGCAGGCGGCCGGGCTCCAGCGTCGCGAGCACGTCGTCCGGCGGGTTCTCGGGGTTCTGGAAGACCTGCACATCCTGATTCGAGAGCAGAATTTTGCCGCGGGTCGTACCGCTCCGTGGCGGCACCGGATCGGCGACAACGCGGTCAAATTCTGGTACCGCTTCGTTCATCCCAACCGCAGCATCCTCGAAACCGAAGGCGGCGCGCAGGTCTGGTCCAAGCGTGTGAAGCCGCGCCTGGACGACTACATGGGGTGGCGGACGTTCGAGGACATGGCGCGGCAGGCGTACAGCCGCCACCATGCTCGCTGGGGCCTTCCAGACGCCGTGCACTGGGCGCGCTGGGAGGGTCTGGATCGAAACCGCAGGCAGATCGAGATCGATCTGATTGCCGAGCTGGACGGCCGTAAGCTGCTGGCTGGCGAAGTGAAGTGGTCGTCCAGGCGGGTGGACGAGTCGGTGCACGAATTGCTGTTGCGAAACCTGTACGATCTGACGGCTTCGGGTCAGCAATGGGCGCGGCGGGCGCTCGATCCCAGGACCTCGCACGGATACATGTACGTTTCTGCGGCAGGCTTCACGGAAGCCTTCAGGGCCCGAGCGGAGCAAGACCGGCGCATTCAGCTAATCGACCTCGAGGACATCTATCGTTCCCCGTGAGGGGCTGTGCAGGAACAGGAGGAGCGGAACATGGCCGGGACGTATCGGCTGCCGGTGGGCGGCGAATGGATCGAGACGGAGGAGTGGGACGACGTCGTCGACCCCTACACCGGTGACACCTACGCGCGCGTCCCGCTGGCCGGCGCGGCGGAGATGGAGCGCGCGATCGCGGCCGCGGCGGCGGCGTTCGAGGAGACGCGGCGGCTGCCCACCTTCCGCCGGGTCGCCATCCTGGAGGGGATCGTGGCCGGAATCCGGCGCCGCTCGGCGGAGCTGGCCGAGACCATGGTGCGGGAGAGCGGCAAGCCCCTCCAGTTCGCGCGGGGCGAGGTCGAGCGGGCTCTGCAGACGTTCACGCTGGGCGCGGACGAGGCGCGCGCGCTGGGCGGCGAGGTGGTGCCGGTGGACATCGAGCGGCGGACGGAGGGGTACGCCTGTGTCTGGCGGCGCTTCCCGCTGGGCCCGGTGAGCGCGATCTCGCCCTTCAACTTCCCGCTCAACCTGGTGGCGCACAAGCTCTCGC
The DNA here is from genome assembly GCA_016209965.1 of Gemmatimonadota bacterium. Classification (NCBI taxonomy): domain Bacteria; kingdom Pseudomonadati; phylum Gemmatimonadota; species Gemmatimonadota bacterium. The sequence continues at coordinate 3,049 of JACQVE010000254.1, forward strand.
CCGCGTTTGCCGCGGGGAACAGCGTGGTGCTCAAGCCGCCCATGCAGGCGCCGGTCACGGCGCTCAAGCTGGCGGAGATCTGCTTCGAGGCGGGACTGCCGCCGCGCGCGCTCTCGGCGGTGCACGCGCGGCCGGCGGTGGCCGAGCGGCTGGCCACTGACGAGCGCTTCAAGCTGCTCTCCTTCACCGGCTCGGCGCGCGTGGGCTGGCACCTCAAGAACATCGCCGGGCGGAAGAAGGTGATCCTGGAGCTGGGCGGCAATGCGGGCGCGGTGATCCACGAGGACGCGGACCTGGACTGGGCGGCCGAGCGCTGCGCCGTGGGCGCGTTCGCCGCCGCCGGCCAGGTCTGCATCCGGGTGCAGCGACTGCTGGTGCACCGGCCTGCCTACCAGGAGTTCCTGGACCGGTTCCTGGGCGCCACCAATGCGCTGCCGTGCGGCAACCCCATGGACGAGGCGACGGTGGTCGGGCCCATGATCGACGCGGCCGCGGCCGACCGCGTCATGAGCTGGATCGA
>JACQVE010000255.1 GCA_016209965.1 Gemmatimonadota bacterium
ATGCCCGAGAACTACGCGGAGGGGCACCCGCTGCGGAAGGACTTCCCGCTGCGCGGGCGCTTCAGCCGGGCGGAGCAGACGCGGCAGGCGTTGGCGTTGGAGGCGGAGGACTACTACATCCCGCAGGAGCTCGAGATCGCGGCGCGGGGCGGGGGCGCGGTAGAGGCGGAGACGGCGGAGGGGCCGGTGCAGCTCGCCGTGCCGGAAGTGGGGTCGGTGGAAGGGGAGGCATGACGACGACGCGGCGGATCGAGTACCTGGTCTCGCGCAATCCGGAAATGGGGGTGGACGGGCAGCCCGCGAGGGCGCCGGTCTTCCCCGTCGGCGTGGAGCCGGAGCTCCACGGCGAGCACATGCTGCTCAACCTCGGGCCGCCGCACCCCGCAACGCACGGGGTGCTGCGGCTCGTTTTGGAGCTGGATGGCGAGACCGTCATCCGCTGCATCCCGCATATCGGCTACCTGCACTCGAGCTTCGAGAAGCTGGGCGAGTACCGCAACTGGAACCAGATCATCCCGCTGACCGACCGGATGGACTACCTGGCGCCGCTGATCTACAACTGCGCGTTCGCCATGGCGGTCGAGAAGCTCATGGGCATCCAGGTCACCGAGCGCTGCAAGGTCGTGCGGGTGATCTGCATGGAGCTGGACCGGATCTTCAGTCACCTGCTCTGGCTGGGCACCACGGCCATCGACATTGGCGCCTTCACCGTGTTCCTGTGGACGTTCCAGGAGCGGGAGCGGATCCACAACCTGCATGAAGCCTACACGGGTGCGCGTATGACCACTTCGGCCACGCGCATCGGCGGGATGATGGCGGACCTGCCGGCCGGCTGGACGGACGCGCTGCAGCAGTTCATGGACACGTTCCCGCGCACGCTGGACGAAGTCGAGACGTTGCTCACGAACAATCAGATCTGGATCGGCCGCAACCGGGACGTGGGCGTGATCCGTGGGGAGGAGGCCATCAACTCGGGGCTTTCCGGGCCGAATCTGCGGGCGTCCGGCGTGGCGTACGACGTGCGCAAGGACCGGCCGTACTACGACTACGAGAGCTACGACTTCGAGGTCCCCGTGGGCGAGCACGGCGACTGCTACGACCGTTACCTGCTGCGCATGGAAGAGATGCGCCAGAGTCTGCGCATCCTCGAGCAGGCCCTGGAGCGGCTGCCGGGCGGCCCCATCAACATGGATGACCCGCGCAAGATCCTGCCCTCCAAGACGGACTGCATGAGCGACATGGAATCCATGATCCACCACTTCAAGGTGGTCATGGAGGGAGTGCCGGCGCCGCCGGGCGAGAGCTGGTTCAGCGTCGAGAGTTCAAAGGGCGAGCTGGGCATGTACGTGGTGAGCGACGGCGGGTCCAAGCCTGTGCGCTGGCGCGTTCGCGGTCCCAGCTTCATCAACCTGTCCGCCCTGCCCAGGATGGTCGAGGGCCATCTCCTCTCGGACGTCATCGCGGTGAACGCGAGCCTGGACATCGTGCTCGGGGAGATCGACCGGTGATGGGGCAGGGGCAGGTCGAGCGCGGGGGCGTGGGCAAGGGGAGGGACAAGGGCGAGGGTGAGGGCAAGGGGTGATGAAGCAGACTGGCGCGCCGTTTCGGAACCCCGGGTGGGCGGGCGAGACGGGCGATTTCCAGCACCTGACGGAGTCGGATATCCGGGGCACGGCCTACGTCGGCGCCCGCCCCGTGGATGGCGGCCACCCCGGCGTGGCCTGCTCCTACCCCTACCAGCTCGAGGCCCGTAATCCCGAGGCGCCGCTCTTCGAGGGCGGCTACCGCGAGCGGCTGCAGAAAATCCTTTCGCGCTACCCTGACAAACGCGCAGCCTTGCTGCCGGTGCTGAACCTGGCTCACGAGATCCGCGGCCACCTCTCGGCGCAGGCCATGGAGGCGGTAGCGGGCGTGCTGGGGGTCACCCCTGCGTATGTGCGCGGCGTGGCCACGTTCTACACCATGTACAACAAGCGGCCGGTGGGGCGGTTCCTGGTCCAGGTCTGCACCAACGTGTCGTGCAACCTTTGCGGCGCGGACGACGTGCTGGCTGCCTTCCTCGGGCACACCGGGACGGAGCCGGGCGAGACGTCGGCCGATGGCCGGTACACGGTGATCGAGGTCGAGTGCCTGGGCGCCTGCGGCTTCCCCACCGCGGTGCAGATCAATGATCGGTACTACGAGAATGTCTCGGCGGCGGACGTGCCGCGGATCCTCGAGTGGCTCGGGCGCGAGCCCATCGAGCGGCCGCTGGCCGCTGTAGCCACGGGGGCGGGCGCCGTGGCGGAGCAGGCCCGGGGTCGCGCTCGCGGGCGCCGGGGCTCGAGGGTCCCGGACCCCGAGCCCGAGCCCCAGCCCCAGCCCCAGCCCGAGGCGGGGCAGGGGAGGAGGCCGGGGAAGTAATGGCGTACCCCTACCGGCACCCGCGCGAGACTCGCGTGCTGAGCGAGTATTTTGGCGACCCGGCGGCCCGCAGCCTGGCCGGCTGGCGGGAGCGCGGCGGCTACCGGGCTCTCGAGAAAGCGCTAGGCATGCCGCCGGAGGCGGTGGTCGAGGAGGTCAAGCAGAGCGGGCTGCGGGGCCGGGGGGGCGCGGGCTTTCCCACGGGCGTGAAGTGGGGGTTCATGCCCAAGAACAGTGGGCAGGCCCATTACCTCCTGGTGAATGCCGATGAATCGGAGCCGGGCGCGTTCAAGGACCGGGAGCTGTGCCGCTGGACGCCGCACCAGTTGCTCGAGGGTTCGCTGATCAGCGCCTACGCTATCCGTGCGCAGCATGTCTACATCTACATTCGCGGCGAGTTCTTCGAGGCGGCGCAGATCCTGGGGCGGGCGGTCGAGGAAGTCTATGCCGCCGGGCTGGCCGGCGCCGACGTGCTGGGCTCGGGCACGCACATCGACATTACGCTGCACCTGGGCGCCGGCGCCTACATCTGCGGCGAAGAGACGGGGCTCATGAACTCGCTCGAAGGGCGGCGCGGCCAGCCGCGGATCAAGCCCCCGTACCCGGCGGTTTCCGGCGTTTTTGGCAAGCCGACCACGGTCAACAACGTGGAGACGCTCTGCGCCGTGCCCCACATTATCACGAAGGGAGCGGCCTGGTACCGCTCCTTAGGGACGGAGAAGAGTCCGGGCACCAAGCTGTACAACGTCTCGGGCCATGTGGTGAGGCGTGGCAACTTCGAGTTCCCCCTCGGCTTCAACCTGAAGGAGCTGATCTTCGATGTTTGCGGCGGGATCGCCGCTGGCCGCTCGCTCAAGGCGGTGATCCCCGGGGGCAGCTCCGTGCCCATCCTGGCGGCGGACGAGATCGACATCCCCATGGATTACGAGGCGGTCCTCGAGGCGGGCAGCATGCTGGGCACCGCATCCGTCATCGTCATGGACGAATCCACCTGTATGGTGAAGCAGGTCCGGCGGATCGTCGAGTTCTACGCCCACGAGTCGTGCGGCCAGTGTACACCCTGTAGGGAAGGGACCGTGTGGCTGGGCCGCATCCTCCGCCGCATCGAGGAGGGACGCGGGACCGAGGAGGACCTGGACACGCTGCTCGAGTTGTGCCGCAACGTCACGGGCACCACCATCTGCGTGCTGAGCGACTCAGCGGCGGCGCCCGTGGCCAGCTCGATCCAGAAGTTCCGCGACGAGTACCTGGCGCATATCCGCCAGGGGGTGTGCTCGGCCCGCAGCATGGCGGCCGCCTGAGGCACGGGAGACATGGCCAAGGAAGCCAGGCAGACGGTTACCTGCACGATTGACGGGCGGCCGGTTACGGTGCCCAAAGGCGTGCGTATCATCGAAGCCGCGGAGCAGGCCGGCATTGGCATCTCGCACTACTGCTACCACCCCGGCCTTTCTGCGCCCGCCATGTGCCGCATGTGCCTGGTCGAGGTGCAGGGCGCGCCCAAGCTCGTCCCCGCCTGCGTCACCACGGTCACGGACGGGCAGGTCGTGCTCACGGAGAGCGAGAAGGCCAGGGAAGCCCGCACCGGCGTGCTCGAGTTCTACCTCTACAACCACCCGCTCGACTGCCCCGTCTGCGACGCATCCGGCGAGTGCAAGCTCCAGGACTACGTGTTTGCCGAGGGGCGCAAGCACGGGCGCAGCTTCGAGGCCAAGCGGGTGCTGGGCCAGGACGATCTGGGTGGCGACGTCGCCTACGATGGCGATCGTTGCATCATGTGCACGCGTTGCGTCCGCTTCATGCGCGAGATCGCCGGGGATGACCTGCTGTGCGTGGTGCAGCGGGGCGACCGCTCGGTGATCGACACCTTCTTCGAACGCGGGCTCGAGGCCTCGGCGTGGGCCTCGAACGTGATCGACATCTGCCCCGTCGGCGCGCTGCTCTCGAAGGATTTCCTGCACAAGGCGCGGGCCTGGGACCTGGACCGCACGCCCTCCCTTTGCCCGAACTGCGCCCAGGGCTGCAACATTGACATGGACACGCGGGACAACCTGGTCATGCGGCTGAGGCCGCGCGCCAACCCCGAAGTGAACTCGTACTGGATGTGCGATTACGGCCGTTACCGTTACGAGTGGTTCAACCTGCTGGATCGGGTGGAGGAGCCCATGGTGCGCGGCCCGGCTGGCCGGCTGGTGCGCGCCACCTGGCAGGAAGCGGTGCTGGGGCTGGTGGAGCGGCTGAAGGTCCTGCGCGGGGAGACGCGGGCGCGCGCCCTGGCCGTTGCTTCCCCATTTCATGCCAATGAGGATGCGGGCCTGCTGGGGCGGCTCCTGGCCGTGCTGGGGGGCGGCGAAGCCGTCTTCCGGTCGCCACGCGCGGAGGAAGAAGTGGTCTGTCCGGGCTTTCCCAGGCTGGCGCGCCGGCGCGACCTGGCGGCCAACGTGCGCGGGCTGGAAGCTATGGGGTTCCGGCGCGTGGGCGATGCGGCCGGGACGGGCGGCCTGGATGACGAGGTCTCCGGGAAAGCCGACGTGATCCTGGTGCTGGGTGATCCTCTCGCGGACGCGGCGCCCGATTGGGCCGGCGACGCCGCGCTCTTTGTCTACCTGGGCGCAGCGCCGGCAGCGGCCGCAGAGCGAGCCGACTTTGTCCTGCCCATCACGCAGTTCGCGGAGCAGGAGGGCACGTTCACCAACTTCGAGGGTCGCGTGCAGCGCTTCTGGCCGGCGCGCCAGGGGCCGCCGCTGGCCCGGCCGGCCTGGCACGTGCTGGGCGTGGTGCTGGCCGGCCTGGGTGATGGAGTGGCGCCGGCCAGCGCGGGCCATGCGTTCCGGCGGCTGAGCGAGCTGTACGACGAGTTTGCGGGCTTGAGCTACGCTCAGCTTGGCGCGGGCGGGGCGCTGTTGAACCAGCGGGCCCGGCTGGCAGCCGGCAGTGCGCGGGGTGCGGAGGTCGGATGATGCACGACGTCGGCGCCCTCTCTCAGGCGGCATTCCTGATCGTCTCGGCGATCATGGTGGTGGCCGTGTTCACCACTGTCATGGTCGCCGTCGCGTTCTTCACCCTGCTCGAGCGGCGACTGGCGGCGTGGATTCAGGATCGGCGCGGGCCGAACCGGGTGGGCCCCTACGGCCTTCTCCAGCCCCTGGCCGACGGCATCAAGAACCTGCTTAAGGAAGAGACGTACCCGCGCGAGGCGTCGCGCAGCTACTTCGTGCTGGCGCCGATACTCTCGATTGTGCCCGCGCTGGTGACTTTCGCCGTTATTCCTTTTGCCGCGCCGCTGCCCACGCGCTGGGGCCTGGTCCCCATGATCGTGGCCGACCTGCCCATCGGCATCCTTTACATCCTGGCGCTGAGCAGCCTGGGCGTGTACGGGATCGTTATGGCCGGCTGGTCCTCGAACAACAAGTACGCTTTCCTGGGCGGGCTGCGGTCCAGCGCCCAGATGATGAGCTACGAGGTGGCGCTGGGGATGAGTCTGATCCCGGTGTTCATGCTGGTAGGCAACGTGACGCTGCCCCAGGTGGTCTGGGCGCAGCAGGAGGAGCTGGGACTGTGGCTGGCGTTTCCCCTCGGGCTCGCGTTCTTCATCTTCGTGGCCGCGGCGTTCGCCGAGACGAACCGGCTGCCCTTCGACCTGCCCGAGGCGGAGTCGGAGCTGATCACGGGGTACCACACGGAGTACTCGTCCATGAAGTTCAGCATGTTCTTCATTGCCGAGTACTCGAACTTGCTCACCGCTTCGGCGCTCATGGCCACGCTGTTTCTGGGCGGCTGGGACATTCCCTTCTGGACGGGGGACGACATGGTGCTGGTCGCGCCCGGCGTGGTGAGCGGCTCCGCGCCAGCCGCGTGGACAACGCTGCTTACGCTGGTCGCGTTCGCCGCCAAGACCGGATTCTTCGTCTTCCTCTACATGTGGGTGCGCTGGACTGTGCCTCGCTTCCGCTACGACCAGGTCATGCACCTGGGGTGGAAAGTGCTGATCCCGGCCGTACTGCTGTATATCGGCCTGGTGGGCACCAGCATGCTGGTCATCGAGGAGCTGGGCATCCCGTTTGGCCCGGGCTACGGCTGGATCCTGACCGCGGTCAACCTGGGCGCCATGGCCGTCTTCTTCCTGCTGCTGGACAGGGATCGCGGCATCGCGGGCGCCGCCACGCGGCGCGCGTCGCGGGGCGAGCCGCTGCGCCAGCCGGCGCTGGCCACGGCGGGTGCACCGGGTCTCGGCGCCTCGGCGGGCGGTGGAGAGGAGTAGGCGCATGGCCATCGGCGTGAAGACCATGAAGCGGCCGGCGGGCACGACATCGTACCTGCGCGCTACCTTGCGGGGGATGACGCTGACGTTCAAGCACCTCGTCGATCCCCACAAGGTCACGATCCAGTACCCGGAGGAGAAGTCGGAGCTCGCTCCGCGCTGGCGCGGCACGCACCGCATGGCCGTGCACGCGGACGGCCGCCCCAAGTGCGTAGCCTGCGGGCTCTGCCCGACGGTTTGCCCCTCCCTCTGCATCCGCCTGGTACCGGGCGAGGATGAGCAGGGGAACCGCTACCCCGTGGTCTTCGAGATCGACGAGTTCCGCTGCATCTTCTGCGGCATGTGTCAGGAAGTCTGCCCGGTCGAGGCGATCCATCTCGGGCAGGACTACGAGAACTCCGAGTACACGCGCGAAGGCTTCATCTATGACCTGGACCGCTTGATGGCGCAGGACCACGCCTACACCGCGCTGTGGGACCCCAGCGATCCGGC
>JACQVE010000256.1 GCA_016209965.1 Gemmatimonadota bacterium
CTCGCACGGTCGGGATGACAGTGCCCATCGGTACCTCTAACTCGGCACACTAGAGCTTCGGCCCCACCAGCAGCGCGTTGGTGTAGGGCTGGAACCCGGAGTACCAGAAGTGGCGGAACAGCGGGTCATCGGCGAAGAGGATGACGCGGCCGCGGCCCACCGACTTCAGCGCCAGCCATGACGCCTGCGACAGCCGCTCGAGGTTCTTCTTGCTGATCACGCCGCTCACGCGCTCGAGCTTCTCGCCGAAGTAGCCGACGCTCTCGAAGGCCTCGGCCGGCTCGAACGCCATGGCCCCGCGGTGCAGCACGTAGAGCCGGTCGGGACTGCCGTCCGCGCCCGCGCCGAAGGCCAGCGGGTGGGCCGGATCCAGCGTCACCGGGAGCACGGTCCCGGGTACCTGCTCCTCCCAGCGCTCCAGCTCGCGGGCCTCCCGCCCGCGCAGCGCGCGCCGCAGATCCTTTTCTTTTTCCTCCTCCTTCTTCTCCTCCTCCTTCTTCTCCTCCTCGCGCCGCAGCTTCATCTCGGCCAACGGCTCGGCCACGGCCCGGGCGGCGTCGGCCAGCGCCACCAGCGTGCCGCCCGCCTCGACCCATTGCTTGAGCTGATCCAGCCGCGCCTTTGGCAACGCCTCCTCCGCTGGGCCGGCGAGGTCGGGGATGACCAGGACATCGTAGTCCTTAAGCCGGACACCGCCCAGGCTCTCGCTGGGGACGGCATCGAACTCCAGCCCCAGTGTGCGTTCCAGGAAGAACCAGTGAGCGCCAAACGATGTCGGTGACACGCCACGGCTGGTCAGCACGGCGACGCGCGGCAGCTCGAGCGCATAGGCCTCTTCAGTGCCCAGGTCATGACCCTCCGCCGTGAGCCCGCTGCGCACCGCCTGCCCACGCTCTGCCAGCCCGCTGGCCTGCACCTTCTGACTGAACTCCTGAACACCCAGCCGCGGCAGGAAGATCGTGCCCGCCGGCCAGCGCCGGCCGTCCAGCGCGAAGCCCTCGTCGAGCACGACAGCACGCCCACCCGCCTCGAGGTAGCGGACCACTCCCGGCCAGGAGGCGAAGCCGGGCGGGAGCAAATACCCGTAGGGCTCCTGGCGCGCCACGACCCCACCAGCCGCCGCAGTGGTGCGCTCCTGGCGCGCCGCGACCCCACCACCGCCCGCTGTGGTCCGGGGCTCGGGCGCCGCTGCGCTGGGCTCGGGCTGGGAATCTGCGCCGCGCGGCGCCGCGCCCGCGGCCGCCTCCGCGGGAGATCTCTGGGGATCGGCAACCGTCGCGGCAACCGGCTTGGCGAGCGCCCACCCCGCCTCCGGCACCCGCTCCGCCTGATGCGCCTCGACGCCATAGGCATAGGGCAGCGACCAGGCGCTCACGTCATAGGAGAACGTCGCATCCAGCACGGTTTCCGGCTGGAGCAGGGTGATGGCCAGCCGGCCCCGCGGCTGGCGCGCGGGCACGTGGTAGGTCCCGGCAGGGAACTCGCGCCTGGGGGCAAAGCCGGCGTGCGGCTGCGCGCCCGTGCGGAAGGCGCGGCCCGCGCGCTCTACCCGGATGCCCTGATCGTGCAGCAGCGCCACCAGCGCCTCGACGCGCGCCGCATCCCCGCCCGGCACCAGCAGGATGTCCGGCAGCCCCGTGTCCACTCCGCGATGGAAGCGGGCAAAGTCCAGCAGCAGCTCGGTCTTCCGCGCGGCCGCGGCGCGCAGCGTCGCCTCACCGGCGGTACGGTGGTGCTCCGCGCGATCGCGCAGCGTCAGCACCTGCCCGTCCGGCCGCTTCACCGCGAGACCCGCCCGCGAGTGCCCCGCCTGCTCGTACGTCATGCCGATCGCGCCCACCAGGCTGGGCCAACTGTCGCCGTACCCGGGATAGAAGAGGTCAAAGCCCTCGCCCGTGTAGTACGCCCAACCGTGGCGGTCGAACGCCGTCGCATTCGCCTCGCCGAAGCGCCGGCCCCAGGTGAGGATGTGATCCGGGTACAGCGGGTTGATGGGCGGCGTCGCCGGGAAGAAGAAGTAGCTCGAAGTGTAGCTCATCTCGTGGAAATCCACATGCACCTGCGCCGACCAGTACTCCCAGGTGGCCAGCCGCGCCCGCGTTTCCGGCTGCGTCGCCCAGGCCCAGTCCCGGTTCAAGTCGAAGAGGTAGTGGTTGAAGCGCCCGCCCGGCCATGGCTCCCAGTGCTCCCGCGACTCGGGGTTCGCGTTCGGCGCCGCGCCCTTCGCCTGCCCGTACCAGTGCACGTAGCGGTCGCGGCCGTCCGGATTCACGGCCGGGTCCAGCACCACCACCAGCGAGTCGAGCACGCCCGCGACCTCGTCCGCGCCGCGGGCCAGGTCCCAGGCCGTCCAGAGCGCCGCCTCGCTCGAGGAGCTCTCGTTGCCGTGGACGCCGTAGCTGAAGTAGACGACGCCGGGCGCGGAGGCCGCCATCGCCCGCGCCCGCGCCTCGGTGGTGGCCGGGTCCGTCAGCTCGCGGTTGCGCGCCACCAGCTCGTCGAGCCGCGCCAGGTGGTCCTCCCGCGCGACCACCACCTGGAGCAGCGGCCGCCCCTCGGCGGTCTCGCCGTAGCGCCGAACGGACACGCGGGGCGACGCCGCGGCCAGCGCCTCCATGTAGCGCACGACCCCGGCGTGATCCGTGAACCGCTCGCCCAGCTCGTAGCCCAGCACCTGGGCGGGCGAGGGCACGGGCGGCGGCCAGCGGGGCGCCAGGTACGAGGCCGCAGCGGCGGGCGACGCCGGAACCGGCACGCCGGCAGCCGCTTGACGGTAGGCCTGGACAGGACACAGCAGGAGCCCGGCAAGCAGGAACGTGGGCGCGGCTTCGCAGCGGTGACGCATGGTAGCAAGCTTCGGGATGGGAGAAACCGGACCGTGAAATGCCGCAGAAGATACGCGGCGCGCGTTTCCACCCGCAACCTGGTCCGCTTGACAGTCCTGGAGTGGGCCGGTACGGTTGTCGCCGCTTCCGCGGCCTGCTTTACCTCTGCCGGAGCGAGACCGTGAGTGAAACCGCGCCCTCCCCGACCCGCCGCAGCACCGGGCTGCCCCTCGAGGCGTACGAAGCCGTTCCTGGCGAAGCCTACCGGCCGTACATCGATCCGGCCGAATCCATCGGTGAATTCTCGTGGAAAGCCGTGCTACTGGGCATCGTCATCGGCATTGTCTTCGGCGCTGCCAACGCGTATCTGGGGCTGCGCGTGGGAATCACGGTCAGCGCTTCCATACCCGCAGCCGTCATGGCCATTGTGCTCTTCCGTGCGTTCCGCACGGGGACGGTGCTCGAGACCAACATTGTCCAGACGGTCGGCTCGGCGGGCGAATCGCTCGCCGCCGGCGTGATCTTCACCATCCCGGCCATCTTCATCTGGGGTCTCGAGCCCGACCTGATCGAGATCAGCGTGCTGGCCATTATCGGCGGGCTGCTGGGCGTGCTCTTCATGATCCCGCTGCGGCGCTTCCTCATCAAGGGTGAGCACGGCGCGCTCCCCTACCCTGAGGGGCTGGCCACGGCGGAGGTCCAGGTGGCAGGCGAGGCGGGCGGGCAGCGCGGGCGTCTGGTGTTCGGCGGCCTGGGCGTCGGCGCGGCCTATCAGCTCATGGCCAATGGCCGGGGCCTCAGCCTCTGGCCGGACGAGCCCAGTGTGCGGCTCCCGGCCAAGGCCGAGATCGCGGGCTCGTTCACCCCGGAATTGCTGGGCGTCGGCTTCATCATCGGCCCGCGCATTGCCGCCATCATGTTCGGCGGCGGCGCCCTCGCCTGGCTAATCCTCATCCCGCTGATCAACGTGTGGGGCGGCGGGCGCGTCGTCTTTCCCGGCACCATCCCTGTCTCGGACATGGAGCCGGGCGAGATCTGGCACCGCTACGTGCGTTACGTGGGCGCGGGCGGCGTCGCGTTCGGCGGCCTGGTCACACTGCTCAAGGGGCTACCCACCATCTGGCAGTCGTTCCGCCTGGGTCTGACCCACCTGACCGGTGGCGCGGCCGCCGCAGAAACGCCCCGCACCGATCGGGACATTGGCTACGGCTGGATCGTGGGCGGCTCCGCGGCCGCTGCCCTCGCCATCTGGCTCTGGCCCGGTATTCCGGTGAACCTGTTGACAGCCGCGCTGCTCGTGCTGTTCACCTTCTTCTTCGTCACCGTCTCGTCCCGCATTGTCGGGCTGGTGGGCTCGACGTCCAACCCTATCTCGGGGATGACCATTGCCACACTGCTCCTGATCTCGCTCATCTTCGTGGGACTCGGCTGGGACGAGCGCCCCGATGCCCGTCTGGCCGCGCTCTCTGTGGGCGCGGTCGTCGCCATCGCCGCGGCAATTGCTGGCGACACCTCTCAGGACCTCAAGGCCGGGTTCCTGCTGGGCGCGACACCCTGGAAGCAGCAGGTGGGCGAGATCATCGGCGTGCTCACCAGCGCGCTGGTCATGGGGTCCGTCCTGCTGCTGCTGCACCGCTCGTACGGGATCGGCACGGAGGGCGGACTGCCGGCGCCGCAGGCCACGCTCATGAGCCTGGTCATCGACGGGGTGCTGGCGCGCGACCTCCCCTGGGCCTTTGTCTTCGTGGGCATGGGGCTCGCCGCCGTGGTCGAGTTCGGGCTGCGGCTGCCCTCCCTGGCCTTTGCCGTAGGCCTCTACCTCCCGGTCGCACTGACCACGCCCATCATCATCGGCGGGGTGCTACGCGCCTTTGTCGAGCGCACCGCGCCGCAAGCGGAGCGGGCCGAGCAGCGCGAGGCGGGCATCCTGTTCTCGAGCGGCCTGGTGGCGGGGGCCGCGTTGCTGGGCGTCGTGATCGCCGGCGCCATCTATGTGGCCGGGGTCTTCGACCCCACGCTTCCCGACCGCTGGGTACTCGGCCACCAATGGATGGGCGTGGCCGGCGGCACGCTGATCGGCAGCGCCGTGTTTGCCGCGCTGGTGTACTTGCTCCACCGCGCAGCTCGAAAGGGCGCCGCGCTGGCCGCGGAGGATCACGCAGCGTGAGACCCTTCGCCCGTCGTCTGTGCGGCGCTGCGGCACTGCTGGCGCTGGGCTGCGGCGTAACCGAGCCGGACCGAGAAAAGGGCGGCAGGGCGCTCAGCAGTGAGGAGTTCGTGGCCATCTACGTCGAGTTGCGGCGTGCCGAGCGCGAGGCGTCGACGGCAGAGGAGTTCGAGGCGCGCAAGCAAGAAGTGCTGGCCCGCCATGGCACGACGCCCGAGCGGCTGATAGAATTTGTCCAGGCGCACGGCCGCGACGTGCGTAGCATGGCCGAGGTCTGGGACAGTATCGAGGCCAAGCTCGCCCGCACGTACTCGGATACTGCGCAGAGTTGAAGCGCGTCTCCCCCTGAGGGCAGGGACAGAAGCTCCCCTCGACTGACGCCGGGGCTGGCTGGGGATGACAACCACGATTCGACTTCGGGCCCGCGGCGCTCGGCTGGCGATAACGTTGCTGGCAGGGATCCCGTGGTTGGCCGCAGCCTGTACTGACCGGCAGCGCAGCGAGCCACTGGCCCCCCGGCAGGTGGCGCGCCTGAGCGCCGAGCTCATCTCCCCTCGCGCCAATCAGACGGTTGTTGCGGGGCAGAGCCTGGCGATTCTGGTCCGCGCCGCCGAGGAGAGCGGCGAGCTCAGCGGCGCCGGCTACGTGCTGCGGCGGTTCGGACCCACTCCCTTCACCATCGACTCCGCCGCGCTCCACTTCGCCACTGTCCGGGACACGACCGTTGGCTTCACGACCGGGGTACCCGACAGCCTGCCCAACAACGCGCAACTCGAGGTGTCCGCCCTGGCCTTCGCCGCCGGCGGCAGCCAGCTCCGGTCCGCGCCTCGCGCGGTGCTGGTGGTTCACTGTACGCCCGCTGCCGCCTGGTGCCGGTGAATCGTCTGCCCGGCGGCGGCTTCCCCCCGATCCCCGGCCCGCAGGTCATTGGCGTGGAGCTTGCACTCCCGTGGCCGTGGGCGCAGCTTGCGCCCCGGAGTCGGGAGGACCTGATGGTCGTGCTCGAACACGCCACCGACGACTGCACGGGCAACTGGCGTCTGGTAGGCACGGGCGACAACCGCACCATCCGCTGCGACCGGTGCGAGGGTCGTTACGCAGCCACGCCGGAGAATCGGCTGGCAGCCATTGACGAGAACTACGCGGGCATCTACCTGTGCAGGTTGACCGCCGAGGGCGCGGAGATCATCGACCCGGACCAGCGCAACGCGGCCTAGCCACCAGCCAGCATATCCAACACTACTCCCACTCGATCGTGGCCGGCGGCTTCGAGCTGACGTCGTAGCAGACGCGGTTCACGCCCGCGACCTCGTTGATGATGCGGTTGGCAATGCGGCCCAGGACTTCGTGGGGGAAGGGGAACCAGTCGGCCGTCATGCCGTCGCGACTGGTGACGGCGCGCAGGGCTACCACATGCTCGTAGGTGCGCAGGTCGCCCATGACGCCCACGCTGCGGACGGGCAGGAGCACGGCGAAAGCCTGCCAGATGTCGTCGTACAGCTCGGCAGCTCGGATCTCCTCGAGGTAGATGGCGTCGGCCGCACGCAGGATGGCCAGCCGCTCCTCCACCACCTCGCCCAGCACGCGCACGGCCAGTCCCGGCCCGGGGAAGGGGTGGCGGCCCACCAGCTCCTCCGGTAGCCCCAGCTCCCGGCCGACCTGCCGCACTTCATCCTTGAACAACTCGCGCAGCGGCTCGACCACCGTGAACGCCATGTCTGGCGGCAGCCCGCCCACGTTGTGGTGGGTCTTGATGGTCGCGGACGGGCCGCGCACGGAACGGGACTCGATCACGTCCGGGTAGAGCGTCCCCTGCACCAGGAACGGCGCGGCCCGCCCCTGCTCGCGGGCCGCTCGCTCGAACACGCGGATGAACGCTTCGCCCACCGCCCGCCGCTTCGCCTCCGGATCTGCGAGGCCGCGCAGCCGCTCGAGGAACTCGGCCGCGGCGTCGACCACCACCAGCCGCATCGCGAGGTGCTGGCCGAACGTGCGCTCGACGGCCTCGCGCTCCCCTTTCCGCAGCAGGCCCGTATCCACGAAGATGCACGTGAGCCGGTCGCCGATCGCGCGGTGCACCAGGGCGGCCGCGACCGAGGAATCGACGCCGCCGGAGAGTCCGCAGATCACCTCCTCCCCACCCACCTGCTCGCGCACGCGTGCGACGGCCTGGTCAATGAAGGAGCCGGCAGTCCAGGTCGGCTGGCAGCCGCAGATGCGGAAGAGGAAATTGCCCAGCAGCTCCTCGCCTCGCGGCGTGTGGGCCACCTCCGGGTGGAACTGCAGCCCGAAGATGGGGCGGTCCACGGCCCGGAACGCCGCTACCGGCAGGGCCGGTGTCCCTGCCAGCGTGCGGTAGCCGGGCGGCGGCTCGTTCACGTGGTCGCCGTGGCTCATCCAGACGGCCACGCGCTCCCCGGGCTGGAACCCCTCGAACAGCGCATCCGGCTCCGCAACCGCGATCTCCGCGCGGCCGTACTCCCGCCGCCCCGCGACCACACGTCCCGCCTCGAGGTGCGCCACGAGCTGCATGCCGTAGCAGATGCCGAGCAGCGGGACCCCCAGCCGGAGCAGCCCCGGATCCGCCGTCGGCACGGCCTCCTCGTACACGGACGCGGGCCCACCCGAGAGCACGATCCCGCGCGGCTGCCACTCGCTGATCCACGCCAGCGACGCCGTGGGCGGATGGATCTCGCAGTAGACCCGCGCCTCGCGGATCCGCCGCGCGATGAGCTGCGTGTACTGCGACCCGTAATCCAGAATCAGAATTCTATTCTGCACCGCTTATCCCTTCGTACCCGAGCCCGTACCCGTCCCGTACCCGATCCGTACCCCGGCCTCGCGCTCGGAAGGGAAGCTCAGAGGGCGACACGTTACTTCCGTGCGTTCTGCGTCTCATTCGCATTCGACGGCCTCATCGGGTACGGGTACGGGTACGGGTACGCGCCTTACTCCAGCAATTCCAGCTCGCCCCTAACCAGGTCCTCGTACGTCTCCCGCCGACGGATCAGCCGGAACGACCCGCCCTCCACCAGCACCTCCGCCGGCCGCGGCCGCGCGTTGTACGTCGAGGCCATGGAGAAGCCGTAGGCGCCAGTGGTGCGGATGGCCAGGAGCTCGCCCTCCACGGGGCGCTCGAGGCGGCGGTCCAGCGCCAGGAAGTCCCCGCTCTCGCAGATCGGGCCCACCACATCTACCGGCGCTTCCTGCCGCCCGCCGTGCCGCTCGACCGGCTCGACGCCGTGGTAGCTGGCGTAATGGCTGGGCCGCAGGAGGTCGTTCATCCCGGCGTCCGTCACCACGAACGTCTTGCCGCCCATCTCCTTGAGGTACAGCACCCGCGTGAGCAGGATGCCGGCGGGTCCCACAATGTAGCGGCCGGGCTCGACTACCAGCTTGAGGCGGCTGGCCGCGACGTGGGGAACAATGCGCCCCGCGAAATCGGCCGCGCCCGGCCCCCGCCCTTCGTCGTAGGCGACGCCAAAGCCGCCGCCCACGTCCAGGTACTCGAGCTCGACGCCGCGCGAGCGCAGCTCGTCGACCAGCTCGAGCAGGTGCAGCACCGCCCGCTGGTAGGGCTCCCCGTCCAGGATCTGGCTGCCGATATGGGCGTCGATGCCGCGCACCTCGAGCCCCGGCAGCTCGAGGGCGAGCCCGTAGAGCCGCAGCGCCTCCTCGCTCGGGATCCCGAACTTGGTGGCCAGGTGCCCGGTGCGGGTGTAGTGGTGTGGCGTAGGCGACTCGATGTCCGGATTGACCCGCAGCGCGATGGGCGCCTTCTTCCCTGCAGCCGAGGCGAGATCGGCCAGGCTACGCAGCTCGCCCTCGCTCTCCACGTTGAAGCCGTAGACGCCCGCCTCGAGCGCCGCGGCCATCTCGGCAACCGTCTTGCCCACGCCGCTGAAGACCGTGCGATTTGCCGGGATGCCCGCTTGCTGCGCGCGGTACAGCTCGCCGCCGCTCACGATGTCGGCGCCCGCGCCATGCTCAGCCAGCAGCCGCAGGATGGAAAGATTGCCGTTGGCCTGGACGGAGAAGGCAATCAGGCGGTCGAGCGGGGCGAAGGCCTGGTCGAACTCGCGGTACCGCTCCAGGATCGCCGCGCGGCTGTAGACGTAGAGCGGCGTGCCCTGCGCCGCGACTGCGTCCTCCACCGGCACGTCCTCGCAGTGCAGCTTCCCGCCCCGGTAGTGGAACGCCGCCGCCACCGGCAGCCTCAGTAGGCCCGCGCCCAGAGCGCCTCGTCCCGCGCCCGCTCGCCGCACACCAGGCACCGCTCCGGCGCCGGCCGGCTGCGGAACTCCTGGAAGGGCAGCACCCGGATCGTCGCCTTGGTCTCCTCCTTCACCCGCTCGTCGCACCCGGCCGAGCCACACCACCCCGCGTACACGAAGCCGCCCGGCCCCTCCAGGATCTCGCGCATGCGGTCATAGCTCTGCACGTCGCGATACGAGTTCTCCTCCCGCCGCCGCCGGGCCGCCTCCAGCATCGAGCGCTGCAGATCCTCGAGTCGCTCCGGAATGGTGAAGAGCGCCACCGCCTCGTCGATCGTTTGCTTGCGCGGCCGTTCGCCGATCGGCACGCGCGACACCAGCACGAGCTGCTGCTGCGCCACCTCGCGCGGCCCGATCTCGATACGCAAGGGCACCCCCTTCCGCTCCCACTCGTAGAACTTCGCGCCCGCCGTCACTGTCTCCCGGCCGTCCACGTGCACGCGCACGCTCTGCCCCTTGAGCATGTTGGCCACGCGTTGCGCCTTCTCCCGCACCGCCGGCCGCTCCTCCTCGGCGCGCACGATGGGCACAACTACCACCTGGATCGGCGCCAGCCGGGGCGGGACGACAATCCCGGCATCATCGCCGTGGGTCATGACCAGCCCGCCCACCAGCCGGGTCGAGACGCCCCACGACGTGTTCCACGCGTACTCCTCCGTGCCCGCCTCGCTCTGGAACTTGAAGTCGAATTGCCGGGCGAAGTTCTGCCCCAGGTTGTGCGACGTCCCCGCCTGCAGCGCCCGGTTGTCCTGCATCATGGCTTCACACGAGTAGGTGCGCAGCGCGCCGGCGAAGCGCTCCGTCTCCGTCTTCTCGCCCAGCACGGGCGGCATGGCCATCCAGCCATCCATGAAGTCGCGGTAGACGCCCAGCATCTGGCGCGCCTCTTCCTCGGCCTCCGTTTCCGTCACGTGCGCCGTATGCCCCTCCTGCCACAGGAACTCGGCGGTCCGGAGGAACAGCCGCGTGCGCATCTCCCAGCGCACCACGTTCGCCCACTGGTTGATGAGCAGTGGCAGGTCGCGATAGCTCTGCACCCACTTGGCGAACATGGCGTAGATGATCGTTTCCGAGGTGGGCCGGATGACCAGCGGCTCCTCGAGCTCCTTCCCACCCGCGTGCGTGACCACCGCTACCTCGGGGGCGAACCCCGCGATGTGCGCTTTCTCCCTCTCGAGGAAGCTTTGTGGGATCAGCAGCGGGAAGTATGCGTTCTGGTGGCCCGTGGCCTTGAACATCTCATCCAGCGCACGCTGCATGTTTTCCCAGATCGCGTAGCCGTAAGGCCGGATCACCATGCTGCCCCGCACCGGCGAGTAATCCGCCAGCTCGGCGCGCAGCACCACCTCGTTGTACCAGGCGCTGAAGTCCTCCGCCCGCGCAGTCAGCCCCTTCTCATCCCCCATGATCCTGCCCCTCCACCAGTTCTTCCATTGGGACTCGACGCTCTGCGCCGGTAGCCATCTCCCGCACCAGCGCTACTCCCTGGGCGGCCTCCGCGGGGCCGAGGACGACCACGCGGATCGCGCCGCGCGCATCCGCATCCTTGAACTGCCGCGCCACCCCGGCCGGCCGCAGCATGTAGGCGACCGTGTGGCCGGCATCGCGCAGCCGGTGCGCCAGTCGCAAGAGCAGAGGCCGCTCGCCATCGCTCACCGCGACGAGGTAGTACTCGACGCGTGGCGCGTACGAGGGGAGCAACCCCCGTTTCGCCAGCATCTCGCCCAGCACGACGTCGCCCATGCCGAAGCCCAGGGCGGGGAGGTCCGCGTCGCTCACCGCGCGCAGCAACTGGTCATAGCGGCCGCCGCCACAAACCGCGCGCAGCTCGCCCCGCCGGTCGAAGATCTCGAAGACAACACCTGTGTAATAGGCGAGGCCGCGGACAATGCGGGGATCGAAGGCCACGTAGTCGCCCAGCCCCATCTCATCCAGCGCACCGAAGTAGGTGGCCAGCTCGTCAATCTGCGCCGCGACGCCTTTCACGCCCGCGTACGCCGCGGCCAGTGCCCGAAAGCTGGAGTGCGCGAAGATCCCGAAGATCTCGCTCACCGCGCCCCGGTCCAGCCCCGCTTCCGTCTGCAGTTGTTCCCGGATCCGCCCCTCCTCCTCGCGCCCCAGCCGGTCCAGGATCGCGTACGTCGCCGCTAGCTGGTCCGCGGGCACGCCGGCGTGCAGCAGCAGCCGCTCGAGCAGCCGGCGGTCACTGACCCGCGCGACCACGTCCTCCTGCGTGAGCCCCAGCACGCGCAAGGCGTCCAGCGCCACAGCCAGCACCTCCGCATCCGCCTGGACCCCCTCCTCGCCCACCACATCCACGTTCCACTGGAAGTGCTCGCGTAGCCGCCCCCGCTGCGCCCGCTCGTAGCGAAAGAGCTGCGGCACCGAGAACCAGCGGATCGGCTTGCGCAAGGCGCGCGCCCGCGCCCCCACCATGCGCGCCAACGTCGGCGTCATCTCGGGGCGCAGGGCGACGGCGCGGCTGCCCTTGTCCTGGAAGTTGTAAAGCTGCCGGACGATCTCTTCCCCGCTCTTCTCGATGTACAGCTCGAGCGGCTCGAGCGGCGGGCCGTCATACTCCTCGAAGCCGTAGCGCCGGGACGCCTCCCGCCACGCCCCCACCATGTGCGCCCGCGCCGCAAACTCTTCCGGATAGAAATCCCGGAACCCCGGCAAGCTCCTGAACACCGGCATGGCCGCGAATCTAGACCGGGCTCGCGCAGCCCGGCAAGCCCGGATCGGCGCCCCACGGAGCGCGTCCCAGCGCGGCCATCGCGTCCCCCACGGTGTGAGACGACCCCGTCACCAGCACGGTCCCCGCCGCCCCGCCTGGGCGCCCGCCCCCCAGCGCCAAGATTGCTACCCGCTCTAGCGCCGCGCCAAACTCCCGCACCACCTCGGCCCTTGGCAGCTCCAGCTCGCGCCGCACCCGCTCCGGCTCCCACAGCCGTTCGGCCGGCGCGGTCGGCGGGATGGTCAGGATCAGGCGGTCGGCCAGCCCGGCCAGCGGCCGAAGCATACCGTGCCAGTCCTTGTCGCCCAGGATCCCGACCAGCGCCACCAGCGGCCGCGCCACTACCAGTTGCTCGACGAGCTGCTCGAGCGCGCTGACCGTTGCCGCCATGCCCGCCGGGTTGTGGGCGACGTCGAAGACCCAGTCCAGCCCGCCGATCCGCTCGATCTGGAGCCGCCCCGGCCAGTGAACCTGACGCACGCCGTCCAGCAGCGCGCAGCGATCGGGGCGCCACGCCTCCGGGAGCTGCTCCAGGGTACGGACGGCGAGTGCGGCGTTCGTCGCCTGGTGCTTCCCGATCAGCGGCGTGTGCAGCTCGAGCGAGCCCCAGGCGCCGGTCGCCAGGCGGAAGCGCGTGCCATCGCGGCCGAAGCGCACATCCGCCGCCTCCTGGGCCTCGAGCACGTGCAGCGACGCACCGACTTCGTCCGCCCGCCGGCGGAACACTTCCCGCAGCGCCGGGTCCGCTTCGGTTGTGACCGCGGGGACGCCGGCCTTGATGATCCCCGCCTTCTCCCGCGCCACTGCCTCGATCGTCGGCCCCAGGTATTGCGCGTGATCGAGCGCCACGTTGGTCAGGGCAACAACTTCGGGTGCCACCACATTGGTCGAGTCGAGGCGTCCGCCCAGCCCCACCTCGATGACCGCGGTCTCGACGCCGGCCTCGGCCAGCGCCAGGAACGCGATGGCGGTGGTGGCCTCGAAGAAGGAGGCACGCTCCTGCTGGATCGAGGGCCACAGCCGCTCGGCCGCGGCAACCAGCGCGGCCGCGTCGAGTGGCGCACCCTGGACCTGCACCCGCTCCCGGAAGGCGCACAGGTGGGGGGACGTGTAGAGGCCCGTGCGAACTCCGGCTCGCTGCAGCACGGCAGCCAGCGTTGCGGCCACCGAGCCCTTGCCGTTCGTGCCGCCCACGTGCAGCACGCGGTACGCACGGTGCGGGTTGCCGACGGCGGCCATCAGGTGGTGGGTGCGCTCGAGCCCCCACTGGATGCCGCCGGTCAGCCGGGGGAACAGCTCGCGGATGAGCTGCTGGTAAGATAGCAGCGTCAACCGGTGGGCCCCTCCGCCTCGCCCCTCCGGCCGCGGGCGCCGCCCTCATCGCCCCCCGCCCCCTCGCCGCCCGCCCCACGCCGCCCGCGCCGGCCGCGCGGGGGGGATCGACCGGCCGACCCCTTCCCCCGCCGCCGCACCGCGCCCGACCCCGCCTCCGCTATGGCCACGCCTTCCCCGTTCGTGCCCGCCTCCGCAGCCGGCGGCAGACCCAGCATGTGCCGGAGCAGCCGCGCCAGCGTGGATTTCAGCTCCCGCCGGTCCACGATCCGGTCCACCATGCCGTGCTCGAGCAGGAACTCCGCGCGCTGGAAGCCTTCCGGCAGCTCCTGCTTGATGGTCTGCTCGATGACGCGCGGCCCGGCAAAGCCGATCAGCGCGCCCGGCTCCGCCAGGTGCACGTCTCCCAGCATGCCGTAGGACGCAGTGACCCCGCCCGTCGTGGGATTGGTCAGGATGGAGACATGGGGTACACCCGCCTCGTGCAGTTGCGCCAGCACGGCGGCGGTCTTGGCCATCTGCATTAGTGACAGGATCCCCTCCATCATCCGGGCGCCGCCAGACGCGCTCACAATCACGAGTGGCTGGTGCGTCTCGAGCGCGCGACGTCCCAGCCGCGCGATCTTCTCCCCGACCACCGACCCCATGCTGCCGCCAATGAACTCGAAGTCCATTACGGCCAGGCAAACCGGGATCCCCTCCAGCAGCCCCTCTCCGGTCAGCACCGCCTCGCCGTGTCCCGTCTTGCGCTCCGCCGCTTCGAGGCGCTGCGGATACGCCTTCAGGTCGCGGAAATGCAGGGGATCCGCACTGCGCAGCCCGGCTTCCAGCTCCGTGAATTGACCGTCGTCGACCAGCAGGCGTATGTAATCCTCCGCCGTGATCTGCAGGTGATGCGCACACGCCGGACAGACGTAAAGGTTCTGCTCGAGCCGCGCACGGTAAAGGATCTCCGCGCAGTTCGGACACTTCTGGAAGACGTCCGTGGGCAGCTCGCGGCGCTCCGCGGCCTGCAACTTCTGCTTCGGCTTCCGGAACCAGGCCATGGGATCAGATCCTTCCCTGTTCGGCAGCGATCCGCTCCACAATGGCCAGGGCCAGAAAGTTGGCCAGCAGGAACGAGCCGCCATAGCTCAGGAACGGCAGCGGAATGCCCGTCACGGGCATCACACCCACGGTCATTCCGATGTTCACGACGACGTGCGCGAACCACGCGCCGAACACGCCGAAGACAATGATTCCCGCAAACGGGTCCGCCACGCGCTCCGCCACCCGCGCGAGACGCCACAGGATCAGTCCGAAGGCCAGCAGTACGGTGACCGTCCCCAGGAAACCGAACTCCTCGCCGATGACACTGAAAATGAAATCTGTGTGCTGCTCCGGCAGGAACGCCAGCCGCTTCTGCGTCCCCAGGGTGAAGCCCTTGCCCAGCAGCCCGCCACTGCCAATGGCGACGCGCGACTGGATGACGTGATAGCCCCAGCCGCGCGGGTCGATGCTGGGATCCAGGAACACCAGCAGGCGGGCCTGCTGGTACGGCTCGAGCGAGTTCCAGAGCGGCACGGCGATGGTGCCGGCCGCCAGGTTGGCGGCCAGCACCAGCACGCTCTCCCACAGGTAGGCGCGGTACAGGTACAGGAACGCCAGCAGCCCCAGCATGTACAGGCTGAACAGCCACCCCTCGAACGCAAAGAACAGCCCCAGCGCCGGGCTGATCAACATGAACAGCAGCCCCAGCGGCGTCCCGGCCCAGTACATGGCCGCGAGCAGCACGGCGCCGAACACCATGGCGGTGCCCAGGTCGGGCTGCAGCATGACCAGTCCCATGGGCACTACAACCAGAGCCACGGGGGGCCAGAGCGCCCAGAGCGAGCGCGGCGGCTCGCGCCAGTTGCCCATGATGCGGGCGAGAATGAGGATAGTGGCCAGGTTGGCGAACTGCGCCGGCTGGATGGCGACGGGGCCCAGATCGATCCAGCTCTTGACGCGCTCCGCCGTGCCCGCGCCCGTGCCGATCACGAGTGTAGCCGCTAGCAGGCCCAAGCTGAGCACATAGGCCGGTGCGGCGATCCACTCGAGCCACCGCACCTGCATGCGCAGCAGGATCAGCATGGCGAAGAGCGACATGCCGAGCCACAGGAGCTGCATGCGCCAGACGCCCGTCACCTTCGAGTCGGGAACGTCGAGCTGGCCGGCGGAATACACCATGGCCACGCCGAACAGCGACAGGCCCAGCACCAGCAGCGCCAGCGGCGGGTCCCCCAGCAGTCGTCGCAGCCGATCGATCAGCGCCATGTCGCCCAGGGCGCAGGCTTCCCCGCGATGAGGTGGTCACGCAACGTCTGGATCGTGTCCACCGGGATGCCGTGCTTGCGGCGCAGGTAGAAGTCGGCCGCCTTGGACACGTACTGCGCGGTGCTCGATCCGTGCTCCGAGAACTCCATGACCGCGGCGATCACGATCTCCGGCGAGCCACCCTTCGGCCCCGCAATGCCCATGAACCAGCCGTGGTCCGGGCCATGCGGGTTCTGCGACGTGCCCGTCTTGCCGATCAGCTCCCAATGCTCGAGTGAGGACAGGTACGCCGTGCCGCCCGGTGAGACGACGCGGCGCAGTCCCTCCTTCAGCCACTCCAGGTTCTCGGGCGAGAGCTTCAGGTCCAGCGCCTCCCCGACCGGCGCCACGCCGCGGGCCAGTCGCGGCGCTGGCACGCGCCCGCCGCCCGCCAGTGCAGCGTAGAAGAGCGCCATCCTCAGCGGCGACTGACTGTTCGGCCCCTGCCCGATCGCCAGGCTGAGCACTTCCGTGGGTGTAGGCTTCCAGCCGAAGCGACGGCGGAACCAGTCCACGCCGTCCGGGAAATGGCCCGTCGCCTCGACCGGCAGGTCGATGCCGGTTCCCCGTGAGAAGCCCAGCCGGTTCGCCTCGGCCAGGAACCGCTCGAGCCCGATGCGCAGCCCCAGTTGATAGAAGAAGACGTTGCACGAGTTCTTGATCGCGTCCGGCAAGGTCAGGTAGCCGTGGCCCTCCTTGTACCAGCACTTGAAGTAGCGGTTGCCATACTGCATGCCGCCCCGGCACGGGATGGGCATGTACGCCTTCGGGTCCACGACCCCCAGCTCGAGCGCGATGGCGGCGGAGGCCAGCTTGAACGCCGAGCCCGGCGGGTAGAGCCCCGTCAGCGCGCGGTGCAGCAGCGGGCGCGCAGAATCGGCGTTGAGCTGGCGCCACAGATCCGGCGAGACGCCGCCCACGAACTGGTTCGGGTCATAGGCCGGGCTCGAGTAGAGCGCCAGCACTTCGCCCGTGCCCGGCTCGAGCGCGACCATGGCGCCGCGCGTCGAGTCCGGGAAGATGCGGTCGATCCAGCGCTGCAGCTCGAGGTCCAGTGAAACCCGCAGGTCCTTTCCCGGCACCGGTGCGACGCTCGGCTGTGGCGCCAGTTCCCCGATGATGTGGCCGTAAGCGTCTACCTCGAGGTAGCGCACCCCCGGCTTGCCCCCCAGGATCCGCTCGTACTGGCGCTCCAGCCCTGCCTTCCCCACCGTCTGCCCCGGAACGTACTCCTGAAATGCGGGCAGCTTGAGCTCCTGCTCGCTGATCTCCGCCACGTAGCCGACCAGGTGCGCCACGGCCTGGCCCGCCGCGTAGTTCCGCTTTGGACGCATGTCCACGAACACGCCCGGCAACTGCCGCCGCCGCTCCTCGACCGCCGAGATCTGCTCGAAGCTCAGGTCGGGCGAGACAACCAGCGGCTGCGCCGGGAACTTGCGCTGCTGCTCGAGCAGCGCCTCGATGCGCACGGGCGGCAGCCCCAGCACGGGAGCGAGCCGCGCCAGCGCGTTGCGCAGCGAGTCGCGCGGCGCGGGCAGCAAGGCGAGGCTGTAGCCGGGGAGGTTGTCGGCAATGATCCGGCCGTACCGGTCGTACACCGTGCCCCGGGGCGCGGGCACCGCGAAAGGGCGCAGCCGGTTCGCGTCCGACTGCAGCGCGTAGGCCATGTTCTTGAGGACTTGCGTCTGGAAGAGAGAGGCGCAGAGCCAGCCCAGGCCGAGGAACAGCGCGAGGATCGCGCCCCGCGCACGCCGGCGCCGCGCGTGCAGGTGAAAGAGCTGCATCAGCCCCTACCCCCGGAGCAGGCACGCCCGCCCGCTGGGCCCGGCCGGCCGCGCCCGGCGCGGTCGGCGCTCAGTGCCGGCCGACTACCACCCGATACAGCAGCAGCGCGGCAACGGCCACGCCCGAGGCGTAAAGCGCGGCAAGCGGCGCGTCGATCAGCAGCCCGCCGGCCCCGCCGCCGGCCGCGGCCGGCCCCGCGAACAAGTCGTAAACCGCGTCGTGAAGCCACTTGCCGACAAAGAGGTAGAAGCCGAGGAATAATAGGCTGTCCCCCACGAAAAGATCCCGCGACCGAGCGCCCAGGTAGCCGACCAGCGTGAGCGCGATCGCGGCCGCGCCGAACCCCTGAAGCGACAGCGCGTCCTCCAGCACACCCAGCGCCAGACCCAGTCCCGCCGCCGTGGCGCCACGCAGCCGCCGCGCGCCCAGGAGCAGAGCCACGGTGAGGAGGTCCGGGCCTGCCGCCCCGAGCCCGAGTGCCAGGTACAGGGTGAAGTGGCCGACAACGAGAACGGCGATCAGCACCCAGAACGGCCCGGCCCGGCGCGCCATCTACGGCGTGGGCAGGCTGTCCGCCGTCGGCTGCCGGGCGGCGGCACCCGTATCGAACGGAGCCGCGGCGTGCCACAACTGCGAGAGATCGCCCCGCGCACCTTCGCCCTCGCGTACTCCCACCAGGACGTGCGTCACCGCTGCCGGCCGCGCCGCCGGCTGCATCAGGTACGTCTTCCGCCAGCCCGTTTCGGCTTCCTCGATGCCCACCACCGTGCCGATGGGAATGCCGCGAGGAAAGATCCCGCCCCGCCCCGATGTGACTACCCGGGCTCCCGCAGCGATGTCACTGTGGAATGGCGCGCCCGTCAGCGCCAGCATGTCCTCTTCCCGGAAGCGGCCCCGCCTCGGCTCGACAATCCCATACACCTCGCCGTTGCGCGTCATGGCGCTGGCGCGGAACTCGGGATGGGTCCAATCGATGGCCTGCGAGGTATGCTCGTCTACTTCCCAGATCACGCCCAGCAGCCCCTCGACCGCCAGCACCGGGCTGCCGACCCACACACCATCCGCGCTACCCACGCCTACCAGAAAAGTGGCCTCCGCACCCCTCAGGCCCGCGCGGATCACCTCCGCAGGCACGAAGTCCGGCTCGGCGCGTGGCCGCAGCCCCAGCAGCGCGCGCAGCCGCCGGTTCTCTTCCGCCAGACTCGCCTGCGCCGCGACCAGCGCCGCGAGCGAGTCCCGCTGCGCGCGCAGCACGCGGGCCGCCGCGCGCCCCATGCGCCGCGATGCCAGCTCGCCCTGCGCCGCGAGGAACGGGCGCAGCGCCGTGCTGCGCACCGCCTGCCGCACCTGCGCCTGGTACGCCGAAGGTAGGAAAAAAAGAAGGAGGGCTACCAGCAAGAAGCCCCCCGCGATCACCGCGTCGCGCCGGCGGGCACTGCGCGGAGCCTCCAGATACTCCACCACTCGCCTGCCACGCCTCAGGTGTTCAGGACCATCCGGAAGCGCTCGAAATCATCGAGGATCCGACCCGCCCCCCGCACCACGCACGTCAGCGGCTCGTCATCCACGTGGATCGGCAGGTCCGTCTCGTGCGCCAGCAAGAGATCCAGGCCCCGGATCAGGGCACCGCCACCCGTCATCACCATTCCGCGATCCACAATGTCCGAGGCCAGCTCAGGCGGCGTGATCTCGAGCGCCCGCCGCACGGCGTCCACAATCTGCTGCACCGGCTCCTGGATGCACTCGCGAATCTCCTGCGAGTGCACCCGCACCACCTTCGGGATGCCGCTCACCAGGTCCCGCCCCTTCACCTCCATCTCCCGCTCCTGCCCACTGTTGAAGGCCGAGCCGACCTGGATCTTGATCGCTTCCGCCGTCGGCTCGCCGATCAGCAGATTGTAGTTCTTGCGCAAGAAGGTCACGATCGCATTATCGATCTCGTCGCCCGCCACCCGGATCGAAGTGTTCGACACGATCCCGTTCAACGCGATCACCGCGATCTCCGTCGTGCCACCGCCAATGTCGATCACCATGTTCCCGGTCGGCGTGTCTACCGGCAGCCCTACGCCGATGGCGGCGGCCATGGGCTCGGCCACCATGTACACCTCCTTGGCGCCCGCTGCCGCCGCACTCGAGCGCACGGCCCGTCGCTCCAGCTCGGTGATTCCCGAGGGCACGCCCACAATCACCCGCGGCTTTATGCGGAACAGGCGGTTGGATGTCACTGCCCGCAAGAAATGCCGCAGCATGATTTCGGTGATGTCGACGTCCGCAATCACGCCGTCCTTGAGCGGCCGCACCGCCACGATTCCCTCGGGCGTGCGGCCCAGCATGCGCTTCGCCTCGAGCCCGATCCCCTTGATGCGGTAGGTGCCCCGCTCGATCGCGACCACTGAGGGCTCGTTCAGGACGATGCCCTCCCCCTTCACGTAGACCAGCGTGTTCGCCGTGCCCAGGTCTACAGCAATATCGTTGACCGGAATCAGCCGGCCCGAGTTCAACCAGCTACGCACCCCCATGATTCCACCCGTGGCCCCCCAGCGCAGGACCCAAAAAAGATGCCGCCGCTGGCGGCACCGCGCAGCCGCGCGGCCGCAGCTCTTGCTGACATTAGCAGAAGCCCGAAGCTAACGGCGGGGCAATTGCGGTGCAAGGGATTGCCGCATCGGCGTTTCCGCCTCCTCCAGCTAGCGAAACCTGGCCACTCTGCCGCTACCGGAGCAATGCTAGAGCAGGTCCTCGACAGCGGTGTACTCGAGCCCGAACGCCTCCGCGACGCCCGGGTAGGTCACCCGCCCGCCCACCACATTCAGCCCCAGCGCCAGCGCACGATCCTCCTGACACGCCTTCCGCCACCCCTTGTTTGCCAGCGTCAGGGTATAGGGGAACGTGGCGTTGGTCAGCGCCAGGGCAGAGGTGCGCGGCACGGCGCCCGGCATGTTCGCCACGCCGTAGTGGATGACGCCGTCGACGACGTAGATGGGGTCCTCGTGCGTGGTGGGCCGGATCGTCTCGACGCAGCCGCCCTGATCCACCGCCACGTCCACGATCACGGACCCGGGCTTCATCCGCTTCAGGTCCTCCCGGCGCACCAGGTTCGGCGCTTTGGCACCGGGCAGCAGCACGGCGCCTATCAGCAGGTCCGCCTCCTCGAGCTGCGCCAGAAGGTTGTAGCGGTTCGAGTAGAGCAGCGTGACGTTGGCCGGCATGACGTCGGCCAGGTAGCGCAGCCGGTTCAGCGACACGTCCAGGATGACGACGTGCGCGCCGAGCCCCGCCGCCATGCGCGCCGCGTTCGACCCCACGATGCCGCCCCCCAGCACCACCACCGTGGCCGGCTCGACTCCCGGTACGCCGCCCAGCAGGATACCCGCGCCGCCGAAGAACTTCTCCAGGTACTTCGCGCCCTCCTGCACGGCCATTCGCCCCGCTACCTCGCTCATGGGCGTAAGCAACGGCAGCTCACCCGTGGGGAGCTGCACCGTCTCGTAGGCAATAGCCACGGCGCCGGAAGTCATGATGGCTCGAGTCAGCGTCTCGGATGCCGCAAAGTGGAAATACGTGAAGAGCACCTGTTCCGGCCGCATGCGCGGCCATTCCGCCTCGATCGGCTCCTTCACCTTAAGGATCATCTCGGCATCCGCCCAGATCTCGGCCGGCCGGTCGACCAGCGTGGCGCCCGCCGCCTCGTATGCCGCGTCCTCGAAGCCGCTCCCCTCCCCGGCGCCGCGCTGCACCAGCACCCGGTGCCCCGCGTGCCCCAGCGCGTCGGCGCCGCCCGGGAGCAGCGCCACCCGGTACTCGGCCGGCTTGATCTCCTTGGGCACGCCAATGGTCATAGGACCCGCTTTCCGGTGGTTGGGACCGCCGCCCACGGCGGCGCCGGCTAACCGGTGCTACGTGGCCGGGCCGAGTCGCAGCACGAGCTGGCGCGCCGGGTCGAAGTACTCCGCCGTCAGTTCAGCCACCGCCTCCCGCGTCACGGCGTCCACCCGCGCCATCAGCTCCTCCACCGTGAGGAACGGCTCGTCGTACAACCTGAAGCCGGCCAGGCGGTGCAGCCGCGCGCCGCTCGACTCGAGGGAAAGCACCATCTGCCCCTTCACCTGGCTTTTCACGTCTTCGAGCTCCTCGGCGGTGAGACCTTCCCGGGCAATGCGGCTGAGCTCCTCCCGCACGACGCCGGCCGCGCGATCCGCCCATTCGTGCCGCGTACCCACATAGACGCCGCTCACGCCGGCTGCCGAGTAAAAGGACTGGAAGGAATAAACGCTGTAGGCCAGCCCCAGCTCCTCACGCACCCGCTGGAAGAGCCGTGAGCTCATCCCGCCGCCGAACGCCGTCGAGGCCAGCACCAGCCCAATGCGGCGCGGATCGCTGTGGCCGAACGTCTGCGTGCCGAACACCAGGTGGGTCTGTGCCGTGGCCCGCTCGACGCGTACCTCCCGCGGCGGCTGCATCTCGGCCGGCGGAACCGCCACCCGGGGCGCGCCGTTCCGCGCCGGCGCGAACAGCTCCGCCACCCGCTCCAGCACCCGCTCGTGTCCAACGCCACCCGCCGCCGCGACAATCAGGTTGGGCCGGCCGTACCCCCGCTCGTGCACCCGCTTGAGATCCTCCGCCTGCGCGGCTCCCACGGTGGCCGGCGTGCCCAGGATGCTGTAGCCGTAAGGGTGATCACCCCAGAGCGCGGAGGCGTGCAGCTCGAAGACCAGGTCGTCCGGCGTGTCCTCGACCGTCGAGATCTCCTCCAGCACCACCTCGCGCTCGAGCTCGAGGTCCTCGGGCCGGAGCAGCGGCCCCAGCACCAGGTCGGCCAGCACCTCCAGCGCCGTGTCCAGGTGCTCGTCCAGCACCCGCGCCTGATAGCTGGTGTGCTCCCGGGTGGTGTAGGCATCCAGCGAGCCGCCCAGGCGTTCCAGCACCAGGGCGATCTCC
Organism: Gemmatimonadota bacterium; assembly: GCA_016209965.1. Taxonomy (NCBI): domain Bacteria; kingdom Pseudomonadati; phylum Gemmatimonadota; species Gemmatimonadota bacterium. Next base: position 22,390 of record JACQVE010000256.1, read on the forward strand.
CGCGCCGTCCGCCGCCGCGTCCCCTTGAACACCATGTGCTCGAGCAGATGGCTTACGCCCATCTCACCCGGCTGCTCGTGCACCGAGCCGAAGCGGACCCACACGCCCAACGCCGCCGAGTGCACCCCAGGCATCGCCTCGGTCAGCACGACGAGCCCGTTTTCTAGCTCGGCGAATGCGAAGCGTTCGACCGTCCGCCCAGCGCGCGCTCGGGAGGGCATGCTTCAGAGGGCAGCTTTGCGCGACAGCCGGAGCCGCCCCTTCTCGTCCACCGAGAGCAGCTTCACCCGCGTCATATCGCCCTTCTTCAGCACGTCCTCCGTCCGCTCCGTCCGCCCCTCCTGCAATTCCGAGATGTGGACCAGCCCCTCGACGCCCGGCAGGATCTCGACGAAGGCGCCGAACGTGGTCGTGTTCTTGACCACCCCCTCGTAAACGCGCCCGACTTCCGGCTCCTGCACGATGGCCGCAATCATCTCGCGCGCCCGCTCGCCGCCCTCCGCCGAGACACTCGCAATCATGACCAACCCCGTGTCGTCCACGTTGATCTCGGCGCCCGTCTCCTCCTGGATCCCGCGGATCGTCTTCCCCTTCGGCCCGATGACCTCGCCGATCTTGTCCGGGTTGATCTGCAGCGTGATGATGCGCGGCGCGTAGCGCGAGAGCTCGGAGCGCGGCGCGCTGATCGTCTGGTCCATGATGTCCAGAATGTGGAGCCGGCCGAGCCGCGCACGATCCAGTGCCTCACGCATCAGCTCGACCGTCAGCCCCTCGACCTTGATGTCCATCTGGATCGAGGTGATCCCGCGCCGCGTGCCCGCGACCTTGAAGTCCATGTCGCCCAACGCATCCTCGAGCCCGAGGATGTCCGTGAGGATGGCCACCTCCTCCCCCTCCTTGATCAGGCCCATGGCCACGCCGGCGCAGGCCGCGCGCACCGGCACGCCCGCGTCCATGAGCGCCAGTGAGGCGCCGCACACCGAGGCCATGGAGGAGGAGCCGTTCGACTCGAGCACGTCCGAGACCACCCGGATCGTGTAGGGAAAGCTGTCATACGCCGGCAACAGCGGCTGGATCGCCCGCTCCGCCAGCGCACCGTGGCCGTACTCCCGGCGCGACGTGCCCCGCAGTGGCTTCACCTCCCCCGTCGAGAAGGGCGGGAAGTTGTAGTGCAGCATGAACGACTTGGACGTCTGCTGCGGCACGTCCACCGTCTCGATGCGCTGCTCGTCCGATGTCGTGCCCAGCGTCGCCACGGCCAGGGCCTGCGTCTGCCCGCGCGTGAACAGCGCCGAGCCGTGCGTCCGCGGCAGCAGCCCCACCTCGCAGGTGATCGGCCGGATCTCCTCCGGCCTGCGCCCGTCCGCCCGCTCCGCCTTCTCCAGGATCTGACGGCGCATCACCCACCTCTCCGTCTCCGCCAATACCTCCGCAATCGGCCGTTCCTGGCCCGGGAACTCCTGCGCGAGCTGCAGCTTCACATCCTCGCGCAACGCCGCCAGCGCCTGGTTCCGCTCCACCTTCTCCTTCAGGTTCAGCGATTCCGCGACCCGGTCCCGCGCCAGCATTTCCACGCGCGCGCGCACGTCCGCCGACAGCTCGAGCGGCGACCACGGCATCTTCGGCACCGACAGCTCCGCCAGCAGCTCCTTCTGGTAGCCAATCAGCTCCCGGATCCCGCGGTGCGCCACCAGCAGCCCCTGCACCATGTCCTCCTCAGCCAGCTCAAGCGCGCCGCCTTCCACCATCGTGATCGCGTCCTCCGTGCCCGCCACCACAATGTCCACATCACTGAACTCGAGCTGCTGGAACGTGGGGTTAAGCACGAACTGCTCCTCGATCCGCCCGATCCGCACCGCCGCGACCGGCGCGGCAAACGGGATCTTCGAGACGTTCAGCGCCGCGGAAGCGCCGAAAATGCCCCAGGGGTCCGCATCGTTTTCCTGGTCCGCCGACAGCACGTACACGAAGATCTGCGTCTCGTTCGTGAAGCCGTCCGGAAACAGCGGGCGCAGCGGCCGGTCCGTCAGCCGCGCCCCCAGGATCTCGGGCTCGCTCGGCCGACCCTCCCGCTTGATGAAGCCGCCCGGAATCTTCCCCGCCGCGTAGCTCCGCTCCCGATACTCGACCGTCAGCGGGAAGAAGGGCAGCGTGGTCGACTCCTCCTGCGCGGTAGCCGCACACAGCACCACCGTCTCCCCGTACTGCACCAGGCAGGAGCCGTGCGCCTGCTTCGCCATCCGCCCCGTCTCCAGGATCAGGGGGCGACCGGCAAACGTCCGTTCGATTCTGTGCATGTCCGCTCCCTCTTCCCCTTAATGGCGCAGGCCCAGATCCTCGATCAGCGCGCGGTACCGCTCCAGATCCGTGCGCCGTAAATAATCGAGCAGCCGGCGTCGCTTGCCCACCATCATGAGCAAGCCGCGCCGGCTGTGGTGATCCTTGGTGTGCGCCCGGAAATGGTCGGTCAGTTCATTGATGCGCGCGGTCAGCAGCGCGATCTGCACCGAGGCGCTTCCCCGATCATTCGGGTGAAGCTGGTACTTGCGGATGATCTCCTCTTTCTCAACGGCCATGCCGCCTGCCTCCTCGAGAGTCTACGCTGGTCGGGAAGCCCGTGCTCCGAAATCTGTATAACCTTGCACTCTAACCACTCCCAGCCCTCAGGGCAAGCTGCCCGCCGGCGCGAACAGCGCGCGCGCCGCCGCGCAATCGGCCTGGATCGCGCGGACCAGCTCGGCCGTGCTCTGGAAGTGGTGGATGTCGCGGAGCCGCGCGCAGAAGTCGATGCGCACGGCCTCGCCATAGATGTCCTGGTCGAAGTCGAAGAGGTGGAGCTCGATGGAGGGTGGGGAGCCGCGGAACGTGGGGCGGGGGCCGAGGTGCAGCACGCCTCCCAGCCCGCGGCCCGCGCCGGCCGCCGCCTGGCGCAGCACGGCGCGGACGGCGTAGACGCCCTCCCGCGGCAGCAGCTTGTCGGGGTCCGCCACGTCAATGTTGGCGGTGGGGAAGCCCAGCGCGCGGCCGCGGCCCTCTCCCCTGACGACGGGGCCACGCAGCGAGTAGGGGCGTCCCAGCGCGCGGGCAGCGGCCTCGACGTCGCCGGCCTCGAGCGCCCGGCGGATGCGGGTCGAGGAGATGGGCGCGCCGCTCAGCATCACGGCGGGCACCACCTCGAGGGTGAAGCCCAGCTCGTGGCCGAGGGTGCGCAGCATTTCCACGTCGCCGCTCCGGCCGCGGCCGAGGCCGTGATCGTAGCCCACCACGAGGTGCCGGAGTCCCAGCCGCTGTAGCAGGATCTCTTCGACGAACTCGCGAGGCGGGGTGCGGGCAAGCTGCGGCGTGAAGGAGAGGAAGACCGCATATTCGACACCGGACTCCGCCAGGATCTCTTTCTTCTCGAGCGGCGTGGTCAGGAGGCGGGGCGCGGCTTCGGGCCGGACGATGCGCAGTGGGTGCGGATCGAACGTGACCAGCATGCTGCGGCGGCCCAGCCGCTGCGCCGCACTGCGCAGGCGCTCGAGGACGGCCCAGTGGCCGCGGTGGACGCCGTCGAAGGTCCCGACCGTGATGACGGCCCCGGGGCTGGCCAGACCTCCCGCCTCGCGGCCGCGAGCTGCCGTGCGCTCACTCACCGGCCAGCACCTTGCGCGGCCGGAGCGTGCCGTCCGCCGCTTCCGCCACGGCCAGCAGCTCGGCGCCGGAGGCGACGGCTACCAGCCCCGCCGCGGGCGCGCCGGCTGGCGCGCGGACGGTCGCGCCGTGGCCGAGTCGCTCGGCTGCCTCGCCCTCGACACGCACCAGCGGCAGGTGAGCCAGTGCGGCCAGTGGCGAGACCCAGGCTGCCTCGAGTGCGGCCGGATCCCGCAGCCCCTCGAGGGTCACGGCCTGCCCTACCGTGTGCGGGCCAATGCGGGTGCGCCGCAGTCGGATCAGGTGCGCGCCGCAGCCCAGCTCCGCGCCTACGTCGCGCGCGATCGCCCGCACATACGTGCCGCTCGAGCATTCGACCTCGAACTCGACCTCAGGGAGGTCAAACGCCAGCGCCTCGATCCGGTAGATCCGCACCGCCACCGGCGGCGCCGTGACCGGCTCGCCGCGGCGCGCCCGGCGGTACAACCGCTCGCCACCTACCTTCTTGGCCGAGTAGGCGGGCGGCACTTGCAGCCGCTCGCCGAGCTGCGCGCGAAACGCCGCCGCTACCGTGGCGGCAGAATAGTCGCGCCACTGCTCGCTGGTCGAGACGACCTCCCCGGTCACATCATCCGTGTCCGTGCTCACCCCGAGCCTCGCCCTCGCCACATAGGTCTTGGGCAGGTCCAGCAGGTATTCCGCCAGGCGGGTCCCGCGGCCCAGGCACAGGAGCAGCAGCCCGGTGGCAAACGGGTCGAGGGTGCCGGTATGGCCGATACGCCGCGTGCCCAGTGCGGCTCGCGCGGCCGCGACCACGTCATGGGAGGTGAGACCGGCCGGCTTGTCCACGCGCAGCACGCCGCTCCTCAGGGCGGGGACCATGCTCGAGAGGCGCGTGAGCTCAGTGGTCACGGCTTATTGGAGGAGTCCGGCCCGCCGCTCCGGTCCGGCCGCATTTCCTGCAGCAGCCGCTCGATGCGCAGAGCATGCTCGAGCGCGCGGTCCAGCTCGAAGTGCAGCTCCGGCGTGCGGCGGATGCGCAGCCGCCGGCCCAGCTCCCCGCGGATAAAGGCGGCCGCGGCGCGCAGCCCCTCCAGCGTCTGGGCCTTCTCCGACTCGCCGCCCGCTACGCTCACGTAGATCCTGGCCAGGGCCAGGTCCGGCGTGACCTCGGCGGCCGTGATGGCGGCCGGTCCCACCCGCGGATCCTTGACCTCGTGACGCACGATAGCCGCGATCTCCCGCTTGAGCTGCTCGTTCAGCCGCTCGATCCGCCGACCTGCCATCCCAGCCCCCCAATGCACAACGGCGGCCGCCAGGCCGCCGCCTTGCCTCAGTAGAAGACGCGCGAGCTGTGCATGATGCGCACGCGCGCCTCCGCGCTCACTACTCGGTCCGCACTCTCCAGGATCGAGTCGGCCTGGCGACGCCCGCCCGCCGCCACGCACGCCGTCAACTCGGCGCGCTGCCACAGGTCCTGGTACCCCGTCTCGGCCACCGAGAGGTTGAAGCGCGCGTGCAGCCGGTCCTTCAGGCTGCGCAGCACCGCCCGCTTCTCCTTCAGCGACTGGCAGCCGTAGACCTCGAGCTCCCAGGCGATTACGCCTACGACCACCGCTCGCTGGACCCTGTGGCCCGCGCTCCGGCCCGTCGCTTAGCCTTCCTCCCCGCCGCCCGCCGCGCCCGCCAATGTGCGGGCCACCGACTCGATGCGGTAGCACTCGAGGACGTCACCGACCTTGATGTCGTTGAAGCCGGCAATGCTCAGGCCACACTCGAAGCTCTCGCGCACCTCGCGCACGTCCTCCTTGAACCGCTTCAGGCTGCCCAGCTCACCGTCATAGACCTGGACACCGTCGCGCACCAGCCGCACCCGGCCCTTACGGTCCAGCACACCCTCCGTGACGTAGCACCCGGCCACCGTGCCGACCCGCGGCACTTTGAAGATCTGGCGCACCTCGGCGACTCCCAGCAGCAGCTCCCGCTCCTCCGGCTGCAGCATCCCCTCGAGCGCGGCCCTCACATCTTCGACCGCCTCGTAATTGATGTTGTAGAGCCGGATGTCCACGCCCTCCCGCTCCGCCACCGCCCGCGCATTCTGGTCCGGCCGCACGTGGAACCCGATGATGATGGCCGCAGCCGTGGCCGCAAGCAGCACGTCCGACTCGTTGATCGCGCCCACCCCGCGGTGGATCACCTGCACCTGCACATCCGCGGTCGAAAGCTGATCGAGCGCGTCGGACAGCGCCTGCACCGAGCCGTCCACGTCTCCCTTGATCACCAGGTTGAGCTGCGCCGTCTGGCCTTCCGCCAGCAGCTTGCTGATGTCGGTCAGCTTCACGCCGCGCCCCTTGATCCGGAGCTGTTTCTCCCGCTCGAGCCGCTGGCGCGTGTGGGCGATCCCGGCCGCTCGCTCCGCCTCCATGACCGCCAGCGAGTCGCCCGCCTGGGGCACGCCCGAGAGCCCCAGCACCTGCACCGGGATGGACGGGCCCGCCTCCGTGACCGCCTTGCCCCGCTCGTCCAGCAGGGCGCGGACCCGGCCATGGTGGAAGCCGCACACGAAGTCGTCACCTACGCGCAGCGTGCCAGCCGTCACGAGCACTGTCGCGACCGGCCCCTTACCCACGTCGAGCTGCGCCTCGATCACCGCGCCCTGCGCCGGGCGGCTCGGGTTGGCCTTGAGCTCGAGCACCTCGCTCTGCAGCAGGATCTTCTCCAGCAGCTCGTCCACACCCGCGCCCGTCTTGGCACTGACCTCGGCCGAAAGGACATCGCCGCCGAACTCCTCGACCACGACGCCGTGCTCGAGCAGTTCCTGGCGCACCCGCGCCGGGTTCGCCGCGGGGAGGTCCGTCTTGTTGATGCCCACGACAATGGGCACGCCGGCGTTCTTGGCATGGCTGATGGCCTCGACCGTTTGCGGCATCACCGAGTCGTCCGCAGCCACCACCAGCACCACGATGTCCGTGACCTCGGCGCCGCGGGCACGCATGGCGGTGAACGCCGCGTGGCCCGGCGTGTCCAGGAAGCTCAGCGAGCGGCCATCATCCAGCCGGACGTGGTAGGCGCCAATGTGCTGCGTAATGCCGCCCGCCTCGCCCGCCACCACGTTCGCCTTGCGGATGTAGTCGAGCAGCAGCGTCTTGCCGTGGTCGACGTGGCCCATGACCGTGACCACGGGCGGCCGGGGCTCGAGCCGCGCCTCCTCGTCCGGCGCCTCCGCCTCGACCAGCTCGGCGCCGTATTCCGCCTCGCGCACGGCGCGGAACCCGAACTCGTCCAGCAGCAGCTCGATCTGGTCGAAGTCCAGCCGCTGGTTGATGGTCACCATGAGGCCCAGGTTCTTGAACGCGCTGGTGATGATCTCGGTCGGGCTGCGCTCGATCAGCTCGGCCAGCTCTCCCGCCGTGAGGAACTCGTTCACGTGGACGGTCTTCGCCTCTTCCGCCGCCAGCCGCTCCCGCTCCGCCGCCTCCTCGATGCGCGCCGTCGGCTCCTCGCGCCGGTGACGCCGCCGCCTGCCACCCGACTTGAGCTCCGCCAGCACGCGCTGGATGTTCTCCTGCACCGCGCCCTGGTCCACCCGCTGGCGACGCTTCTTCCGCTTGTCCTTCTTGCGCCGCCCGTCCGTCGTGAAGCCCTCCGCCTGGATCCGCACCTGGCCGCCAGGGGCCGCGCTCGCCGCCGGCGCCGGTGGCCGCACAGGCGCGGACGGCCGCGTCGGCGCGGACGGCCGCGTCGGCCACCCCTCGCTCACGCGCCGCGGCCGAGCCCGCTCCGGGAAACGCGGCTCGACGGGCCGCGGCGTTGCTACTGTGCGCGCCAGCCGCAGGGGCGGCGGCGCTGCCTCGGCCGCGACCTCTTCAGGCGCAGCTTCTGCCTCCGGAGCCACCGGCGCTTCCACCGGCGGCGCAGCCGCCGCCTCGACCACGATGGTCGTGTCCGTCGGCTCCTCGCCGCCCACGGTGACCAGCTCTGCGCCGCGCGCCGCAGCCGCCTCCACCTGCTCCGCCGCCATAGCTTCGGCCGCGTCCGCGACCACGGAGGCCGAGGAATCGGCAGTCGTCAACTCGAGCGCCGCCGCCTCCTCCGGGCGCTGGCGGCGACGACGGCGGCGGCCCGCCGCCTGAGTGTCTTCCATCACCGCGCCGATGATCTCTTCCGCCTCTCCGTGGCCCGCCCTGCGCCCCCGCTCGAAACGGGCGCGCAGCCGGTTGATCACAGCGTCCTCCACCGTGGAGCTCTCGCTCCGCGCGGGAACGCCCAGCTCGTGGAGAAGCTGGATCAGCGTGTCCGCCGGGATATGAAATTCCTTGGCTGCCTCTGCGACGCGCATCACTTCCTGTTCACCTCTGCGTAAACCGTCTCATCACCCCGAGCCTTGCCCTTCCGCCAGTTGCCTCAGTCGCCCGGCCAGCGCCGCATCCGTTACGCCCAGCGCGCTCAGCGGCCCGCGGCCCACGGCCCACCCCAGCTCCGAGCGGCTGAAGCCGACCAGGTGCTGGACCCGCCGCTGCTCCAGCAGCGGCAGTAGCTTGGCCCGACTGTTCGGCGAAGCGTCGGCAGCTACGATCACCAAACGGAGTGCGCCCCCGCGCACCGCCTCGCGCACGCGCTGCGTGCCCGGAAGCACCGCCCCCGCCCGCGCCGCCAGTCCGAGCAGGCGCAGCACCGCCTCAGACTTCGCCATCCTCGAGCGGCTCGGCCGGCGACTTCTCGAGCGGCTCGGCCGGCGGCTCCTCGAGCGACACGCCCAGCATCTCCGCGCCTTCCCGCGCCTCCGCCAGCTCCTGCGCCGAGGGACCGGCCGCCGCGGCCTCGTCCGCCGCAGGCTCTTCTTCCGTCAACTCGTCGATCACGCGCACGACCGCATCCACCTCCCCGGCTCCCAGGCCAGGCACGCGGAGCAAGTCCTCGCGTTCCAGATCAATGATATCGAAAAATGTAGTATACCCCGCCCCTTCTAGTGCCGCCAGGGTCGCGGGCGGCAGATCCAGCTCGCGCAGCGGGAAGTCCGCCACCTCGTATTCCTGCTCACCGCCGCCGAAGAGCGCCGCTTCCGCGCCGCGCTCGAGCCACTCGCGGCTGCCGTACAGGTCGATCTGCCAGCCAATCAGTTGACTGGCCAGCCGCACGTTCTGCCCGTTGCGCCCGATCGCCAGCGAAAGCTGGTCCTCGTCTACGATGGCCGTGATCACGCGCCGCGACGAATCGCTGATGACCTTGGCCACCTTGGCCGGCGCCAGCGAGCGCCGCGCGTAGATCTCCGGATCCGGGTGCCAGGGCACGATGTCAATGCGCTCGCCGCCCAGCTCGCTCACCACGGCCTGCACGCGCGAGCCCTTGAGCCCTACGCACGCGCCCACTGGATCGATGGACTCGTCCCGCGACGAGACCGCCACCTTCGTGCGGCCGCCGACCTCGCGGGCGATCCCCTTGATGTCTACAATGCCTTGATAGATCTCGGGCACCTCGAGCTTGAACAGCGCCGCTACGAACAGCGGATCCGCCCGCGACAGAATGAGCCGCGGACCCTTGGGCGTCTCCTCCACTTTCTTCAGCACTGCCCGGATCGGCTCGCCCTGACGGAACCGCTCGCGCGGGTTCTGCTCCTTCCAGGGAATGATCGCGTCCGCCTCCCGCGTCTTGTTCAGCATGACCACTATCTTGCCCCGCTCGACCTGCTGCACCTCGCCGCTCAGCAGATCGCCCACCTTGTTCGCGTACTCCTCACGGATCCGGTTCCGCTCCCCCTCCCGTACCCGCTGGATGATCCGCTGCTTCGCCGCCATCACCGCGTTGCGGCCAAACTCCGCAAAATCCACCGGGATCTCGAGAACGTCGCCAACCTCGAACTCCGGGTCGTCCCAGCGCGCCTCGTCCAGCGAGATCTCCCGCGACGAGTCCTGCACTTCAGCCACCACTTCCTTCAGGACCGTGATCTGAATGTCACCGCCATCCTCATCGATGGCGATCTCGGCTTCGACGGCCGGACCGTAGCGCTTCTGCAGCGCGGCCATGATCCCGTCCTGGATCAGATCATGGAGGTCGGCCTGGGACAGACTCTTGTTCTGCGTCATGTCCCGGAACGCCGCCAGCACCTGCGTCGCGTTGGTCATTAGCTCTCCCGCTCACTCCTTTGGCGCGGCGGGCCCCCGCCTCAGCGGGCATGGCCCCACCGGAAAATCAAATGGGCGCGCGCGATCTCGCCCCGCGCAAGTTCCACCACCTCACCGTCCGCGAGCTGCAGCCGCACCCACATCCCACCATCGCTCAAGCCGAGCAGCGTTCCCTCCAGCCGCCGGCCGCGCCCCGCCAGCGGAGCGACGCCTTTGATGGCGACTTCCCGGCCCGCGAAGCGCTCGAAGTCCCGCGGCCGAACCAGCGGCCGCTCGATGCCGGGGGATGAAACCTCCAGTACGTAGCGTGCCCCCAGCTCCGCCATCTGGTCCAGCAGCGACTCGAGCTCACGGCTCACGCGGGCGCAATCGTCCAGCGTCACGCCCCGCCCGCGCTCCGAGTCCGGCCGGTCAATCCGCAGCCGCAGGATCGGCCGGCTCCGCGAACCGGTGCGCTCGAGCTCGACGAGTTCGTAGCCCAGCGCCTCGACGCGCGCCTCCAGCAACCGCTCGAGCGGATCGTCGGCCATGGGTGCACCCGAATAAAAAAGTGGGGGCTCGTCCCCCACTTCTCGTACCGGGCCCGCAGCACGAGCCCGGATGCAATGGCAATATAATGGCGGCGGCGAGGAAAGACAACCCCTTGTCAACGCTAGCGCTAGGGCAAGGGCCAGCCCTAGCCCTCCTCGGCGATTTCCGCCTGCCAGCCGACCTCCACAGCCCCGCGCAGGCTCTGCGCCGTCGGGCACTTCTCCTGGTGCCGCGCCAACGCCCGCTCCACCACCTCCCGGCTCCCGGCCGGAACGCGCAGCACGTACTTCAGGTGGATGCGCGTCAGCACGGGCATGCTCTCGCGCAGCTCGTTCACGCCCTCGGCCTCCGCCCGAATCGCCTCGGCTGGCAGCTTGATCCCGCGCACCTCCAGTGCGCCGTTCAGGGTGCCCAGCATTCAGGCGCCGGTGGCGGCGACCACGTAGTCCACGGGGAGCGGCAGGTCCGGCTCGCCCCCCAGCTTGTAGTGCAGCTTGATGGGGCCGTGTACGCCAAACTCGACCGTGGCGCCCGACTCCAGGGTGGCGCGGCGGTGCACGCCCCGGACTTTCTCGATCCGCACCCGCGCGCGGTAGAACGGCTCGCTCATTTCTGCTCTCCGTTTTGACTGGCCGGATCGACCGGCGTGTCGGCTCGGCTCGCCGTCGACGCTTCGTACCCGCGGCAGCGCAGCACGGGCAGCCTCGGGTAACGGGGGAAGGCCGGGTCGAAACGCGAGCGCTCGCACAGGAAGAAGTGCGAACCGCGCCGGTTCCGGATCACGCGGCCGTGCCGGCACATCGCGCACAGACCGGGCGCCTCCGCTTTCACTGGAAAATCGTTCATCGCAGGTGAAATGATCCTGCCTGGCACACCGCGCACAGACCGGGGCGCCTCCGCTTTCACACCCCCTGCGCCCCCGTGGGGCGCAGCCCCAGCACACCCAGTTGTCGGCCGGGCGAGCCCGCGCGGTGAGAGAAGAAGGGCGAGTTCCCGCAGCGCGTGCAGAGGCTCGAGCTCGTCACCTGTGCTCCGGGTATGCCCAGTGCCGCCGCCCGCCCGGCGAGCAGCGCCCGCAGGTCCACGGGCCCGGGCGCGGGCCGCCGCTCGAGCCCCAGCGCCGCGTGCACTTCCGCTCCCACCTCGTAGCAGGCACCGCAGATCGCCGGCCCCAGGTGCAGGTGCAGGTCAGCCCGGCGGGAGCCCGCGGCACCGGCAAGCCGCGCTACACCGGCCTCGAGTACCCCAGCAGCAATGCCGCGCCAGCCGCCGTGCAGCAGCGCCACGGCACGCTGCTCCGCGTCAACCAGAGAGATGGGGACGCAGTCCGCCACAGACACGGTGAGCAGCACTCCCGCATCCCGGGTCACATGCCCATCGGCCCCCTCGGCCAGGAAAACGCCGGGCGGCCCCGCGCCATGCACCAGCACCTCCGCACCGTGCACCTGCAGCGCATGCACGGCGCGCGGGCACCCCGTCGCCTGGCGCAGCCGCGTCCACCGCGCCCAAACCGTCGCGGCCGGCACTTCACCGAACCAGCGCAGGTCGAACGGCTCCTGCTCCGCTCCCCGCGCCGTCGTGCCCTGCACCAGCCAGGGAAAGCGGCGCGCCCACTCCGCGTGAAGGAACAGAGGAAGCGGCGCCGCGGCCCGCTCTTCCCGGACCGGCCGCGCCCGCAGCGCCGGGGCTACCGCTCCCCTCACACCCCTTCCCCGGGGAAGGGGCCTTCCGGAGCCTCACCCTCGAGCACCGCCAGTCGGCGCCGCAGCTCCGCCACCTCCGCCTGCAGCGCCTCGAACTCCCGCCGCGGCACGAAGTCCAGCCGCTCCTTCGCCTCTTCCATCGCCTGCTGCGCCCGCCGCATCGTATCGCGCACCACCTCTTTCGCCCGCTCCGGCGAAATCTCCTCCCGCTGCCGCAGCTCCTGGATCGTCTCCTCGATGGCTTCCTTCAGCGCAGCCAACAGGCCGATTCCCGTCCGGATCCCCTCCTTTATCCCCTCCCGCATGCGCTGCTGCTCCTCTGTCATACCCCTACCCTCCTTTAGTGGTCGAATCCGCAAATACGGCC
>JACQVE010000257.1 GCA_016209965.1 Gemmatimonadota bacterium
GCCATGGGGCCGCCCTGCCACAGCCGCCAGTTTCGGGCGACGCTGAGGCGTCACCGGGGTTTCCCCGCTGTAGCTTTTTTGCTACAATGAAGAGGGCGGGCTGTTCATGCCCACGGTCGTGCGAGATGGCGAGTTCGCATTCGTGATCCACACGAGAGAGCTGTCCTTCGAACCTCCGCACGTGCACGTGCGCTTCGGAGGCAACCAGGTTCGGATTGAACTCGCTGGTGTCACGTTCATGGATCAGCCGCCGCCGGGCAAGCGTCGAGCGATACTCGAAGCGTTCGCGCGTCATGCGGCCAGGATCCGGCGGAGCTGGGAGCAGATTCACGGTCCGCTCGAGGGTGATCGGCAATGAGAACTCAAGCGATGGCATACGTGCAGGGCGCTGACAGGATGGTTACGGGTGCCCGGCTCACAACGGACGGTCTCTACGTGCGGTTCGCGGACGAGCGTGAAGGGGTGATCCCCTTAGAGGAGCTCAAGCTCCCCGGCCAGCCTGACCGCGTTATTCTCCCTGATCCGTACGTGATCGAGATTCATCTGGTTGACGGCACCGTCGAAGAAGTTCCCTGGGATTTCGCCCGGCACTTCGCCGACCCGAATTACCGCGCGCGTTCGGAAGCGGCAGGGGAACGCGGTCGCCGGTTTTTCGGGGAGCGTCTCCGGTCCGTGCGCTCGGAACAGGGGCTAACGCAGGAGGAGCTCGCGGAGCGGGCTGGGGTCAACCGCGTGACGATCGCCCGGTTCGAAGCGGGCAAGCAACTGCCTCGCTATCGGACCCTCGTCGCCCTCGCCGACGGACTGGGCGTTCCCATCGAACGACTTATCGTCGGCTGAAATCAGGCTGCACCTGCCGCTCAGTCGCTTCCAACTTGCCACGGGCGCAGAGCGCCAACACGGCCCCGCACCAACCGCCCCGGCTTCGCGCCCGTATGCCGCCCGTCCTTCACCACCGCCACGCCGTGCTTCCCGTCACGCGGCGCAGACACCTTCCATATCCCGCCGCCGTGCGATGACGCGGCCGGTAGGCAAGATGGGAGCCGTCGTTGACGCGCCGACCGGGGCCCCTTGACCCATCGGACTAGTCTTATTAGTCATAATGCATGACGGAACGTACGCCAAACGTGCCCGGTTTACCGGTCTGGAAGCTTCACGAGGCTAAAGCGCGTTTTAGCGAGCTCTTCCGGCGCGCGCGGGTACAAGGTGCCCAGCGGGTCGTCAAGCAGGGGGGCGAGGCGGTCGTGGTCGTCCCATCCGAAGATTTCGATCGGCTAACGGAGCGTGCCGCGCAACCGGCATCGCTCGTCGGCTTCTTCCGCTCGGCACCCACGGGTGGTCAGGCGCTCGACCTGAAACGGAAGCGAGACACCAGCCGAACTATCAAGTGGTAGCGCACCCAGGCGGTCATCTTTCGCGGCGACTGCTGCCGTGACCGGCTTTCTGCTCGACACCAACGTCGTGTCGGAGCTCATGAAGCGTCGTCCAAACCGCGGCGTCGCGGCGTGGGTGGACGCCACGGCGGAGGAGCTCCTGCACCTGAGTGTGATCACGATCGGCGAGATTCGGAAAGGCATCGACCTGCTTTCAGACGATGACCCGAAGCGGGCTGCTCTGCAGGGCTGGCTGGGTCATGACGTCCGCGCCCGATTCGCCGGCCGGCTCCTGGCCTTCGATGACGCGGTTGCCGAGCGCTGGGGACAGATCGAAGCATTGGCGAAGAAGCGGCGATTGACGTTGCCGACCATCGATGCCCAGCTAGCAGCGACGGCACTCCATCACAACCTGACGTTCGTCACTCGAAATACGGGTGATGTCGCCGCCACCGGCGTGCCGGTCTTCAATCCCTGGAGCGAGTGACCGAGGCGCACCAATGTGGGACCCTGCCGGCTCGGCGCTGCGCGCGGCCGCTAACGGTGCGGGTCAGTAGCGGCCATTGCTCTACCGTTTCCCCTTCGCTGTTTACTACCTGCTATCGACCGAGGTATTCGAAATCAGAGGTGTCTTGCACATGCGTCGTGATCCACGCCCGTGGCGGCGACTTGCCTGGGCCTGCGCACGCCTTGGGCGCAGCAGCACGCAGCAGCCCGGCCCAGGTCGCAGTAGCTTCCGCTCAGCCGCGGCCGTGTTAACTTTGAAGGCCCGGGCTGCTCGCGAAGCGTGGGGTATGGCCTCCGCTTGGCACGCCAGGCCCGCACGCATCGCGAGCGTCCGGCGAATCGAGGGGAGGGGGCCCCGGCCAGCGCCGGGGAATGGGCGCAGTGAGGACGGGATGGAGATTTCGCTGGTACTCGTCGACTTCGATGACACGCTCGTCGAGACGGCGCCCCGCTTCCAGCAGGCGAGGGACCGGCTCTTCGAGGTCCTGGGCGGCGCAGGCTTCGAGCTCGAGCTGTGCCGCCGCGTGCACCACGAGGAGGTCGAGCCCGAGCTGATCGAGAGCCACGGGCTGGGGCCCTCGCGCCTCGAGCTCTCCTTCCGTGAGACCTACCGCCGGCTGTGCGCCCGCCACGGCCTGCCGGCCGACCCGCGCCTGGCCCGCCAATGCGCGGCCTTCGGGCGTGCCGTGCTGGGCACGCCCCCGGCCATTGATGGCGCGCTGGACGCGCTCCGCGCCCTGGCCCGGGCCCTGCCCACCGCCCTCTACACCCAGGCCGGCGACCCCGACTACCAGCTCCGCTGCGTCCACGAGGCGGGCGTACTGCACGTGCTGCCACCCGAGCGCGTCCGCATCTGCCGGCGCAAGACGACGAAGGAGTTCGCCGCCACCCTGGCGCACTTCGGCGTGCGCGAACCGGCCACCGCCTGGATGGTAGGCAACAGCATGCGCAGCGACGTGAACCCGGCGCTCAGTGCCGGTGCCCGGGCCATCCTGGTCGAGATCGACGAGCCCTGGGAGTTCGACCAGGAGGCGCCAGTCTCACCAGCATTCCTGCGCGTGCGCTCCTTTGCCGCAGCGGCCGACCACCTGCTGAAGCAGGCGGGGCTCCTCGGGAACGGCCGGCGCGCCCCGCGCGCCCGGCGAGCGGCCGGCTCCTCGCGCCGCCGCCGCGCCAGCGGCGGCTAGGCAGCGACCATGCAGGTCAAGCTCGCCCTGCTCGCGGACTACGCCAACATCACCGCCGAGGGCAAGCTGAACATCCTGGGCGTCTTCGACCGCATTGCCGTCTCCGAGCTCCCCGCCGTGCACCCCCAGATGCAGTTCATCCTGCGCCTGGAGGCGCACCCCGCCGAGCGGGACCGCAGCCACAGCGTCGAGCTGCGCCTGCACGACCCGGATGGCGAAACCGTCTTCCACCTGAACGGCGAGATCGTGCCCCGCGGCGGCAAGCCCGGCCAGGCGCTGGCCAGCAACCAGATCATCAGCATCAACAACCTCCAGCTCGCCAAGACGGGGGAGTACACCTTCGTCGTCTTCGTCGACAACGACCTGAAGGCGGAGGTCCCGCTCGCGGTCGAGCAGCTCGAGCGGGGCCGCCTCGAGCCGCCACAGGCGCCCGCGGACGGGCCGGCCTGATCGCCGCCAGGCCGCCGGCAACTCGGGGGCACCCGAACCGGGCCCTGGACGCCCTGGACTCCTGGACTCCACGAAGCTTTACCAGACCCATGGCACGGCGTATATTGAAACAGGCCCGGTCGCAGTTGCACAGCACTCGCGGCCCGGGCTGCTCTCCTGAACGGCCGCTTCACCGCTCCGGCAGCGCAGCCGGTTGCCGGATGAGCGGCGCTGTGTTCCCCGCCACCCCGTTACTCCCATGCTGGACGCCGTCAAGCAGAAGATCTCCGAGGAACTGGACCGCCTGACGCACGAGCTGAACGTCGTGCTGCCCCGCTCGATCCAGAAAGCCCTCGAGCACGGTGACCTGGGCGAGAACGGCGAGTACACCTCCGCCCTCGAGCGGCAGCACTTCGTCCAGGCGCGGATCAACCACCTGAACCAGCGCATGGGCGAGC
>JACQVE010000258.1 GCA_016209965.1 Gemmatimonadota bacterium
GAGACCAGCTTGATCAGCGGGTAGGTGATGAAGCCCAGCGCGAGCCCGTTGGCAATCGAGAAGGTGAGCGGCATGGCGATCAGTGTCAGGAAGGCGGGCGCCGCCTCGGTCATGTCGGTCCAGGGCACTTCTTGCACGGCGCGCAGCATGAGCGCGCCCACCACGATCAGGGCGGGCGCCGTGGCCATGGGCGGAATCGCGCCGGCCAGAGGCGCGAGCACGGCGGAAAGCAGCAGCAGCAGCGCCACGACCACCGCCACCAGCCCGGTCCGCCCGCCCTGCGAGATGCCGGCCGCGCTCTCGATATACGTCGTGATGGTGGAGGTCCCCAGCAGCGAGCCGGCCACAGTGCCCACGCCATCGGCGAGCAGCGCGCGGTTCACGCGGGGCAGCCTCCCCTCCGGCGTCAGGTACCCGCCCTGCTGCGCCAGCCCCATGAACGTGCCCACACTGTCGAACAGGTCGACAAACAGGAACACAAAAACGATGTCCAGCAGTCCGAGCGCGAGTGCGGCGCGCACATCCAGCGCCAGGAAGGTGGCGCTGGCGTCCGGCAGCGAGACCACCCCGTGCGGCAAGGGCGCCAGCCGCAGCGCCATGGCCGCCGCGGCAACCAACAGGATCCCCCAGACGATGGCGGCCCGTTCCCCCCGCGCCAGCAGCCCGGCGGTCAACACCAGCCCGGCGAGGGAGAGCAGCGTGGCAGGCGCGGCGATCTGGCCGAGCGTGACGAAGGTGGCGGGACTGGCCGCGATCACGCCCGCGTTGCGCAGCCCGATGAAGGCAATGAACAGGCCGATCCCCGCGGCGGTCGCGGTCTTGAGCGAGCGCGGCACCGCGTCCACGACCAGGGCGCGCACGCGGCCCACGGTGAGCAGCACGAACAGCACACCGGAGAGGAAGACCGCGCCCAGCGCCGTCTGCCAGGGCACGCCCAACCCCTGCACCACGCTGTAGGCAAAATAGGCGTTCAGCCCCATCCCCGGCGCCAGCGCGAAGGGATAGTTGGCCACCACGCCCATGAGCAGCGTAGCCGCGGCGGACGCCACGCAGGTCGCGAACAGTGCGCCCTCGAAGGGCACGCCCGCATCACTCAATATGGAAGGATTGACAATGACGATGTAGGCGAGCGTCAGGTAGGTGGCGAACCCGGCCTGCACCTCCGCGCGCACGGTAGTGCCGTGCTCGCGCAGGCGGAAAAGCCGCTCCAGCACCGCGTTTCCCAGCCTCGAGCCGGAAGGCGCAAGGAGCCGGCCTTCAGCTCCGGCCCCCCTGCACCGGTGGGGCCGGCGTGGCCTCCGCTTCCGCTTCCACCTCCAGCTCCTCCGCCACGGGCAGCGTCGGATCACCCAGCCGATCCATTTCCGTGGTGGGCTCCGGCTTGATGATCAGCCCCGGCTGCTCGAGCGGCGCCTTGGTGTAGCCGCGCTTGTCGGCCGTCTCCGCATCGCCACACCCCGCCAGCACCACCCAGGCGGCAGCCAGCACCGCCGCAGCCATATTCCAGGACCGCTCCTGCCTCATCTGCCATCCCTCCCCCGTGCCAGGACCCGAGCCCCAAGCCCGAAGGGGGAATATGATGATCTGCCCCACCTTCTGGCGCAATAACGCGCGCTACCGACCAACCACGCCTCGCGGCAGGAATAAACCGCCGCCGATATTCTGCCGCTGCGAAAAATCCCTTGACAATCACGGGGGGATCGACTTTCTTTGCACGCGCCAACGAGGTACGTGTCCTATCCACCATCCGACCGGGGGGGAGCTGTGGCCGACGTGAGCGAGAAGGTCATGAATATGGTGCAGGAGGAGATTCGGAAGAACCCGAAAGTCACGACGCAGGAGCTTTGGGAGAGGGCAAAGAAGCTGGACAGGAGTATCGCAAGCTTGAACGCGCGGCAGTTCAACGCCCGCTACCCGCTGCAGGTCAAGCGGTCGATGGCGCCGCGGCGGGGCCGTGGCGGGCGCCCGCGCAAGCCGAGGGTCGCAGCGACTCCCACCACAGACCGGGCCGGCGTCCGCAGCGTGCTCGTCCAGTTCGCCAAGGATGTAGCCGCCGCCGAGGGCAAGGCGCAGATGATCGAGGTGATCGGCGGGGTCGACAAATACGTAGAGCGGGTGCTCAAGGCGGCGGGCAGCGCCTGAGCGCGCGGCAGCGCACCAGAAGAAAAGGACCGGGGAGCCGGTCCCCGCGCCCGGCTCCCAATTTCTCCTTCCCTACACGGCGGGGGGCGTAGCGCCGCCTAGCTGCTCGGCGCTCAGTGCGAGATCTCGGGCAATGCTCTGCATGGCCTGGATCACGTTCTGAATGTGCTCCGTCAGCTCGAGGCCCAGGAGCTGGGGGCCGCGCTCGACGTCTTGCCGGTCCACGCCCCGCGCGAACGTGGGATCCTTCATCTTCTTCTGGACCGACCTGGGCGTGAGATCGTCGATCCCGTTGGGCCGCACCAGTGCTGTCGCCGTGATCAGCCCGGTCAGCTCGTCACAGGCCAGCAGGGTCCGATCCAGCAGACTCTCCGCCGCAACCCCGGTGAAGCTGCCGCGGTGCGCCAGGATGGCGTGCACCACGTCCTCCGGGTAGCCGCGGCGCTGCAGCTCCTCCGCCGCCCGCAGCGGGTGCTCCGCCGGATGCTTTTCCCAATCCAGGTCGTGCAGCAGTCCGGCGAGCGCCCAGCGCTCCTCGTCCGCGCCGAAGCTGCGCGCGTAATACCGGACCGCGGCCTCCACCGCCTTCATGTGGTTGCGCAGCGCGGGGTTCTCCACCCAGGCTTCGAGCAGCTCAAGCGCCTCGCCTCGCGAGGGCATGCTCATCCGGCCGCCGGCACGGGCCGGTCCCGCTGCCGGTCCACCACGCACAGGAAGCCGAACGGCTCGTCCGGGTAGGGGTTCAGGAACTGGTGCGGCTCGCCCGGCGCCACGTAGACCACGTCCCCGAAGCCGACGTCGTGCGTCCCCTCCGCCATGCGCACCCGGCCGCAGCCACGCAGACAGACCGCCACGTGCACGTGCTCGTGCCGCTCGTGCGTGCTGTGGCCCCCGGGCTCGATCTCGAAATAGCGCAGCTCGAACCCCGCCCCCTCAGGCGCCGCCAGCAGCCGGCGCGTCACTCCCCGGAACAGTTCTGCCTCCGCCTTGTACGGCCGCGCCCGCACGCCGTCCCAACCCGCGCCGTCGTAGCGGATCACGCGGCTCTCGACGAGCGGCGCCCCCTCCGGCTCGAGCTCACACGACGACGTCGCCACACCTTCCTCGGGCGTGAGATCCGCAGCGGCCGGGTCCGACGCGGCGGCGCGCTCAGGTTGCATCGTCACGTTCTGCCTTCCTGGCGAGATGAAGCTGCACTGCCCTCGCAGCGCAGGAGCGGCGCGGCGCTAAGATGCGGGGCCGCCGGCGTGATGTAAACCCTGCGGATAGATAACGGTCTTCAGCCCGTCCCCCTTGCCGCGCGCCCGCTCCAGCGCGTCCGCCACGCCTTCCAGCCCGGCCCGGTGCGTCACGAGCTGGCGCACCTGCAGCGCGCCGCCGGCCAGCAGGCTGAGCGCCTCGCGCGTCTCGTCCGGGCCGCAGGAGTAGCTGTGGGTCAGCGTCACCTCGCGGAAATAGAGTCGGGACTGGTCGATCGCCAGCGCCCGGCCCGGCGGCAGCGGCGTGAAGCAGACGACGCGGCCACCAGGCGCTGCGGCCTCGAGCCCCGTCTGGATCGCCCGCTCCTCGCCGGGACAGACCAGCACCACGTCCGCGCCCCGGCCACTCGTGGCCTCGCGCACGGCAGCGGCTACATCCGCCGCGCCCGCGTCCAGCGCCGCGGCCGCGCCCAGTCGCAGGGCGAGCTCACGCCGCTCCGGCAGGAAGTCGCTGCCCAGCACCACTGCGGCGCGGTAGATCCCCGCAAGCTGGACCATCAGCAGGCCCATCGCGCCCAGGCCGATGACCAGCACCGCGTCGAGCGGCTGCACCCGACCCTGGCGCCGCAGGGCGCGGATGCAGGTGGCCAGCGGCTCGATGAAGATCGCCTCCTCGAGCTCCATGTCCGCCGGCAGCCGCAGCGTGTCCCTCTCCAGATTCGGCGCCGGCACGCGAGCGTACTCGGCAAAGCCGCCCGGATCCAGCGCCGTCGCCTTCCAGGTCGCGCAGTTCGACCACAGCCCGCGCCGGCACTCGGCACAGGTGAGACAAGGGGCATGATGGTGCACGAAGACCCGGTCGCCCGGCCGGACCACGCCCACCCCGGGCCCGGCCGCCACGACCACACCCGCAGGCTCGTGGCCCAGCACGACCGGCGCGCCGCTCGCCTTCTGCTCCACGTACCAGCCGAGTGCATCCGAGCCGCACACCCCGCAGGCGAGCACGCGTACCAGCGCCTCGCCCGGGCCCGGCTCGGGCACGCGCACCTCTTCCACCCGCACGTCGCCCCAGCCATAGAGCCGGGCGGCGCGCATCCGCTCTGGAAGGCTGCTGCTCACGATAGGGAAGAACCCCCGCCCGGGCCGCCAGGATCTTGTGGCAGGCTGGCGCCGCGGTCAAGCGCAGCGGCGGCGCCGCCATTTCCAGCAGGCACAGGATCGCCGCCGAAATCGAACCCTTCCGGGGGCAGCACGCGCAGAAACGCCTGCACTACGGCGGGGTCGAATTGCCGCCCGCTCTGCCGCTCGATCTCGGCCGCCGCGTCCGGCACCGGCCAGGCGGGCTTGTACGGCCGCACGTGGGTCATCGCATCGAAGGCGTCCACGACCGCGACAATGCGGCCGCTGAAGGGAATCGCGTCTGCCTCGAGCTCGGCGTAGCCCGAGCCGTCCCAGCGCTCGTGATGGTAGAGCGCGATCTCCTCTGCTAACTGCAAGAGCTTTACCCGGCTGCCGGAGAGCAGCCTGGCGCCGATGACCGTGTGCCGCTTCATGATGCCGAACTCCTCCTCGGTCAGCCTGCCGGGCTTGAGCAGGATGCGGTCGGGCACGCCGATCTTCCCCACATCGTGCAGCGGCGCGGCGCGGCGCATGAGCTCGACCTCTGCCGCGTCGCGGCCCAGCGCCGCGGCCAGCAAGGCCGCCGAGTCGCCCACGCGGCGCGTGTGCTGGCCCGTCTCGTCATCCCGGAACTCCGCGGCTCGCGCCAGCCGCTCCAGGATCTCGAGGCGCGCCTCCTCCAGCTCGCGGGTGCGCTCCCGCACCAGATCCTCGAGCCGCTCGTTCTGCGCCTGCAACCGGAAATGCAGCCGCCGCGCCTCGAGCAGGTTGCGGATGCGGAGCAGCACCTCGGTCGGCTCGAAGGGCTTGCTCAGGAAATCCCTGGCGCCCGAGGCGAGCGCCCGCTCCTTCACGTCCTGCGCCGTCTCGCCCGTCAGGACCAGGATGGGGAGGTAGGTGCCCTCGGGCACCCGCGGCGTGATCTGCTCCATCACCTGGAAGCCGTCCAGGTACGGCATGTCCAGGTCCAGCAGGATGAGGTCCGGCTCCAGGCGGGTGAACAGCGGCAGCGCGCGCCGCGGGTCGGCCGTTGTCTCGATCCGGCTGTAGCCGCCGCGCTCGAGGATCCGCCTCAGCAACTGGAGGTGGCTGTCCTCGTCGTCAACCAGGAGGATGCGCGCTGTGCCCAGGTCAGGATCCATGTTCTCGCTCCACTTCGGCCGGGCGCACTGCAGCTTCCGGCCGGTCCTACGCCTCGCCAGCACCAGGCTGGTCCCGCACCTCCCGCACCTTTCGCGTCAGCCGCTCCAGCGTAAACGGCTTCTCGAGGAAGGCGACGCCGCGTCCCGGCGTGGCGCCGCGCGTAGCGCTCGTCCAGGTCCACGTTCCGGATCTCGATGGTCAGCGTGCCGCCGCGGGGCATGGCGTCCCGCGCGTTCACCGCCAGGTTCATGAAGTCGTGGGCAATGCCGCCCGCCAGTCGGCCGATCGCCTCCAGCTTCTGTGCTTGCCGCAACTCCCCCTCGACAGGGCGCCAGCGCGCGCCTCAGCCGGCCAGCAGGTCAATAACCCGCGGGAATCCGGAAGAACTCGCGCGCCACAAACCGCCCATTCTTGCGGGAACTCGCGGACCGGCTCAGCGCCGGCGGGGCGGCCTGCGCACTCACGTCTCGCGCAAGACCCTGTGCCGCAGCACAATAGGAACTTTGTGCCCCCGGGGAGAGGCTGTGAAAACTGCTGAAGCGGGACATTGAAGCCGTAGCGAATTCCATGCCACCCCGCAAGCGCGAAATCCCCCTTATGGGCTGACCGGCGCACGCCATCCCGCGCCACCACTCCACCAGAACGTCACGTCGTCGGGCACGGCGGGCTCTCACCCGACGTTCCCCGACACCGATTTCCCGATGTTCCGCCTGGCGGACGCCTATCTGATGTACGCTGAGGCCGTGCTGCGCGGCGGCGGCGGCAGCCGGGCGCAGGCCCTGAGCTACGTCAACCAGATCCGGCAGCGTGCGGCCGGGGACAATAGCCGGGCCGTCACGGATGCCCAGCTCACGCTAAAGCTCGTCCTCGATGAGCGCGCGCGCTGCGCCGCCAAGCTCGAAGCTGCCGTCAGCGGAGAATGCGTCTGCGAGCATTGCGAACCCGCCATCGCCGCCATGGTGGTCTTTCGACGTGCCGTAGCAGGCACCGACATCAACGGCTGGTGGGACAACGGCGCGAACGCCATCGCCTTCTCGCGCGGCAAGAAGGGCTTCGTGGCGATCAGCGAGTAGAGCCGGTACTTCCCCGACTTGAGCCTCCGGATCATGGGCGGATCGCGACTTTGATGGCCTCCCTGGCCAGCACCAGCTCGAGCGCCTGCTCGAGCCGGTCCAGCGACTCCCTGTGCGTTATCAGGGGCAAGACCCGGACCTCGCCGGAGAGCAGCAGCTCGAGGGCGCGTCGCACGTCCGCGCGCCCGTAGTGGAAGGCGCCCTTGACGTCTACCTCCTCGTAGTGGATGCGGTAGGCGTCGAAGCGGACGCGGCTGCCGGCCGCACAGCCGCCGTACAGGAGCAGCTCGCCGCCGCTGGCGGCCAGGCCTGCTGCGGCCTCCCAGACCTGGGGCCGGCCCACGCACTCGATGACGACGTCGCCGCCCGTGCCACCCGTCCATTCGCGCACGGCATCCTGCAGGGAGTCGCGGCCCACATCCACCACCGCATCGGCGCCCAGCTCGCGGGCCGCCTCCAGCCGCACGGCGTGCTTGCCCGCCACCAGCACGCGGCCTGCGCCGCGCCGCCGGGCGAGCTGCAGGAAGAGCAGCGCAATCGGCCCATCGCCCAGCAGCACCACGGTCTCCGCCCGGTCGAGCGCGACCCGGTCCGCGCCGTGCACCACGCACGCCACCGGCTCGAGCGCCGCGGCCGCCTCGGCGGAGAGGGTGGCGGGGCGGTCAAACACGCTGGCCGCGACCAGGTGCTGCGGCAGCCGCACGTACTCGGCAAAGCCGCCGAACACCATCCGGCCCACGGCCTCAGGACACAGGTTCTCGCGCCCCCGCCGGCAGAGCCGGCAGGCGCCGCAGGGCGCCGTGGGCACGCAAGCCACGGCATCGCCTTCCCGGAACCCTCGAACGCCGCTCCCCGCCGCGGCTACAACGCCCGCGAATTCGTGCCCCATGGGCAGCGGGAGCGGGATCTTGGGGTGGCCGCGCTGGAAGGTTTTGATGTCCGTGCCGCAAGTCAGCGCGGCCTCGACGTGCAGCACCAGCTCGCCGGGCCCCGGCTCCGGCACGGGAAGCTCGCGTAACTCGACCAGCCCCGGCCGGACCAGGACCGCGGCCGTCATGCGGATAGTCGCGCGCGGCCCCCCGC
>JACQVE010000259.1 GCA_016209965.1 Gemmatimonadota bacterium
CCGTAGGGCAGCCGCCGGCCGAACACCCAGAGCGGCTCGCCCCAGCGCAGCCCCGCCGTCTTATCGGTCTCGGCAGTGCCGTAGACGCAATTGAAGAAATCCGTCGAGCTCGCCTCACGCGCGCCGGTGACGCGGTGGATCGACTGATCGCGGTAAGCCAGGTTCACCTCCGGCTCCATGACCGCGATGATGCGCAGGTAGTCATACGAGCCGCACAGCGGCGTGGCCGTGGGCACCCGGAACTTGCCCGTGAAGCGGATGGTGCCCGTGTCCCCCTTGGCTGTGCCGGCGGCGGAGGTTAGGTCGCCTTCCCAGAAGAACTGGGCGAAGTCGGAGCGGAATGCTATGCTGTCGAAGGTCTCGATGTAGAACTGCAGGCTGGCCGTAGCCAGGCGCTTGATCTCCTCCGGCGTGCGCTGGTAGCGCACATCCACGGTGAAGGTGCGCTCGGCCGCGCCGCCCGCGGCGAAGGTGGTGCCCGCAACCGGCTGGAGCGTGGTGCGGTCGAAGGCGATGGCCGTGAAGCTGGGTCTGCCCGCGGGCGCGCTGGGCAGCTCGCTCTCCTCGCAGGCGGAGAGCCAGAGTAGCGCCGTGGCCGCCAGCGGTGCCAGGCGGCAGGCGCGGCCGTGCAACCTTGCTCGGCTCATGGGCTTACCTCTGGGGAAGTTTCAGCCGACGATGGCCCGGCCGAGAAGCAGCTCGCCCTCAACCTCGCCCTTCTTTACCGGATGCTGGCGCTGGCCCGTAGCCTCAGGCACCTTTTGCGAGACGTACTGATACGCCTCGTCCACCGTGATCACGCCATCGCGGTTGCGGTCGCCCGCGCCGCGCAGCCCCTCGAGCAGGAAGTACGTGAACACGCCGTGCCCGAGATCCGAGCGCTCCTCGCTCGGCTCGTTGGCACTGGACGCGGAAAGGATGACGCGCCCCTTGCCACTGCCGCTCAGCCGATCGAGGAAGCCGTCCGTGATGTTCGCGCGCCTGGCGCCGGTGAACACGGTGCGTCCGCCCGAGGCGCCGCTGTAGCAAGCATCGGCAATGAAGACGATGCGCTCCGCCTGGATGCGCTCGAAGATGGTGGCCACTTCCTTCATCGCGATGGCGGTAGCGATCAGGTTCTCCGGATCCGCATCGGCGGTCAGCAGGTACTTCTCCAGGCCATCCCCGTCCAGGCTGGAGGGATCGCTCTCGGGCGCGCCGTGGCCCGCGAAGTAAATGATGACCATGTCCTCCCTGGCGGCGCGCTTGCGCAGCTCGGTGCCCAGGATGGTCATCATCTGCAGCCGGTTCGCCTCCCGGTCCACCCGCTTGAAGATGTTTTCCTTGGGCACACCCAGTCCGCGCAGCAGGTAGTCGTAGAAGGCATCCGCATCGGCCACCGTGTAGTTGAGCGGCGGCACGGCGGCATGCTCGTACTTGCCAATGCCGATCACGGCTGCCCAGATGCGCGTGCGCTTCACCTCCAGCTTCAGGTCCCGAGCTTCCTCGGTGGTCTGCCCGTGGATGTTCCTGGCCCGGATGACCAGCCGGTTCACCGGCTCCGTGAGGTGGATATCGTGATAGAAATTGACAATGGTGCCCTTGTTGGCGAGCTGGCCGGCAGCCTGCGCGCCGGCGGCGCCCGGGCGGACGACCATCTGGATCCCGCGCGTCCCCGTCTGCACGTTGCCGTAGCGGCGGCCGTTCACCTCGACTTCCAGGTCGGCCACGCCGTAGTTGTCAAAGACCGTGCCCTGCACGCGGACCAGCTCGGACTGCACCGGCTCATCGGGCAGGGGCGTGAGGATGGCCACCTTGGGCGGCTCTTTCGGCTGCTGCGCCAGTTTGGCCAGCTCCTCCTGCCGCTTCGCTTCCGCAATGCGCCTGATCTCGGAGTCGGCAGCCTGGGCGTAACGCGTCGCCTCCTGAACGAGCTGCCGCGATGTCGTGACGTCCTTCGCCAGTTCCAGCACCAGGTTGAACTTGGCCAGCGCGCCCTCATACTCGGCCCGGTCCAGTAGCTCCTTCCCCTTGCGCAGGATCTCCCATGCCTTGGCCTCAAACAGCGCCGCCTCCGTCAGCACCGGCTGCGCCGGCGCTGGCGCCGGTGCGGGCGGAGCCACCGGGGCCGGCTTGGGCTCCGGCCGTGGCGCAGGCACGGGAGCCGGGGCCGGCGCGGGCGCGGGGCGCACGGGCTCCGGCCGGGGCTGCGGGGCCGGTGTTGGGACCGGCGGCGTGGGCGCGGGCCGTACAGGCTCTGGCCTGGGCTGCGGCGCAGGGGCCGGGGCCGGGGCCGGCGGAGCCACCGGGGCCGGCACGGGCTCCGGCCGGGGCTGCGGGGCCGGTGTTGGGACTGGCGGCGTGGGCGCGGGCCGTACAGGCTCTGGCCTGGGCTGCGGAGCCGGCGTGGGGGCCGGTGCAGGCGCAGGAGCGGGCGGCTCGTCCGGCTCTTCGGCCAGCGGGCGCTCGACCGGCGGCTTCTCGGTAGCCTTCTTGGGCGTGACCGGCCGCTGGCCCGTCACCATGGCCAGCGGCGGGGCCTCGATCTTGATCCGGGCCAGCTCGGCGTCGAGCGCCCGGCGCTGCAACTGGTCGCGGTAGCGCCGGGCCTCGCTGTTGCCGGGATCCAGGGAAAGCACACCGTCGAAGGCGGCCAGCGCGGCCGTGTACTCGCCTCGCTGCTGCAGCGCGATCCCCGCCTGCAGCTTGGCGTTCAGCTCCTGGCGCCGCCTCGCCTCTGCTGCCGCCAGCGCCGCAGCGTCGGCCTTGGGACCGCTCGCCGCCGCCAGCAGCACCTCGAGCTGCCGCCCATGCGCATCCGACTTCTGCACCTCGCCGGCTGCGGCCTCCCGCTTCAAATGGTCGAGCGCCTTATCCGTCTCGCCGCGGTTGTAGTACGCGACTCCCAGATAGAATTGGGGGAAATAACGGATGAACCGCATCCCGTAGGTGCGCGCCTTGAGACTCGAGCTCTTGTTCTTCTTGAGCGCCTGATCGAGCGCCGCAATCGCCCCGTCCCAGTCGGAACGCTCGATGGCGCGCAGCCCGCGGTCGTAATAGACGTACCAGAGCTCGTCCGCGCCGGCCGCGACGTGGTCTGCACCGGCCAGGAGGCCGAGGAGCAGGATACCGGAAATGGCGGTCCAAGAGCGGAGCATGCGCATTTGAGAACCAACGGTGTGGGACGCGCCCTCGCAGTGAGGGTGCGGGAAAGGAGAGCCGATAGCAACTTAGGACACGCCCAGCGGAGATGTCAATGGGCGGGCCAAGGGGGCCAAGGGGCCACGGGCTCGGGCTAGGAGCCCCACGGCGGAGTCATCCCAGCCCGAGCCCAGAGTTCAGGCGTGAACCTCCTCCTTCTTCTCCTTCCTGGCCGCCTCGATGACTTTCTGCGCCACGTGCGCGGGCACTTCCTCGTAGCCGTGGAGCTTCCGGGTATGGAAGGCGCGGCCGTGAGTGAGCGAGCGCAAGGTGGTGGCGTACTTGTAGAGCTCGGCCTGGGGGACGAGCGCGCGGATGCGGGTCTTCTTGCCGTCCGGCTCCATGCCCAGGATCTTGCCGCGCCGCTGGTTCAGGTCGCCAATGACGTCGCCCATGTACTCGTCGGGCGTGGAGACCTCGACTTCCAGGATGGGCTCGAGCAGCACGGGCTCGGCGAGCGCGGCCACCTTCTGGAACGCGAGCGAGCCGGCGACCTGGAATGCGATGTCGCTCGAGTCCACCGAGTGGTAGGAGCCGTCATAGCACTCGGCTTCCAGGTCGACGACCGGGTAGCCGGCCAGCACGCCGCGCCGGGCGGCCTCGCGCACCCCCTTGTCCACGGAGGGGATGTACTTGCCGGGAATGACGCCGCCCACAATGGAGTCGACGAACTCGTAACCCGAGCCGCGCGGCCGGGGCTTGAGCCGGATCCAGCAATCGCCGAACTGGCCGCGCCCGCCCGTCTGCTTCTTGTACCGCCCCTGCCCTTCCGCCTGCCTGCGGATCGTCTCCCGATACGGCACCTTGGGCGGCTCCGTGGTCACGGCCACGCCAAACTTCCGCTTCAGCCGCTCGATCTGCACTTCCAGGTGCAGCTCGCCCAGTCCCCGGATGATGGTCTGCTTCAGCTCCGGGTCGTACTCGCTCTGGAAGGTCGGCTCCTCCTCGTGCAGCTTGTGCAGCCCGGTGCCGATCTTGTCCTCGTCGCTGCGGCTGGCTGCGCGCACGGCGACGGCGATGTCCGGCTGCGGGAAGGGGATGGGCTCGAGCGTCAGCGGCCGCTCCGCGGAGGTGAGGGTGTCATTGGTATGGGTGTTCTTGAGCTTGGCCACCACACCCAGGTCGCCGGCGTGGAGCCGCAGCACCTCGAGGCGCTCCTTCCCCTGGGCGATGGACAGGTGGGCCAGCTTCTCGGTCGCCTCGCGCGTCGCGTTCCAGAGCTCCTGCCCGGTCTCGATCATGCCACTGAACAGGCGGAAGAAGGAGAGCTCGCCGACGTGCGGCTCGGTCGTCGTCTTGAAGACCAGGGCGGCGAGCGGCCCGTCCTCCGTGGCGCGCAGCTCGACGACCTGATCCAGCCCCGGCCGCCCGGCCACCTCGGCCGCGGCCTGGGCCGGGTTCGGCACCAGCTCGACGAGCTTGGAGAGCAGCGCACGCGTGCCCCAGGTTTTCTCCGCCGCGCCGCAGAAGAGGGGGAAGGCGTCGCCGCGCGCCATAGCCAGCTTCATGGCCGCGAGTGCCTCCTCGCGCGAGATCTCCCCCGTCTCGAGGTAGCGCTCGAGCAAGCTCTCGTCGGTCATGGCAATGGTCTCCATGAGCTCCGTCCGCCACCGCTCGAACTGCGAGGCGAGCTCCGCCGGCACGTCTACCTCGTCATATTCGCCCGATGCCGTCCCCGCTCTGTAAAGGTGCGCCCGCCCACTGAACAGGTTGATGATGCCGCGAAAGGCCTCGCCCGCGCCGATCGGGATCTCCACCGGGATCACCTTCTCCGTGAGCATGGACTTGACTTCCTGATAGGCCTTCTCGAAGTCGGCATGCTCCTTGTCCATCATGGACACGAAAAAAAGTCTGGGAATCCCGCGCGCCGTGCAGTATTCCCAGACCTTTTCCGTGCCCACCTCGACGCCGGCCATGGCGCCGAGGACGAGTACAGCGCCATCGGCCACCCTCGTCGCCGCCAGCGCCTCGCCCGTGAAGTCCAGGTAGCCCGGCGTATCCAGCAGGTTCACCTTGACGCCGTCCCACTCCGCGAACGCCGGCGCCGCCTGCATCGAGATGCCGTGCGCCAGCTCCTCCTCGGTGTACATGGTCAGCGCGGTGCCCTCGCGGACCGCGCCGTGCCGCCGGGACGAGCCGGCCACGAAGCACAAGGCGTCGATCAGCGTGGTCTTCCCGGCACCACCATGCCCCAGGACCACCACGTTGCGGATCTGCTCGGTTCTATACTCTTTGCCGGCCGGCATGCATACCTCCTGCAGAGCGGGGCAAGGGGGACGTCAACGGGGGTTGGAAACGTATTCCGCAGCCAAGGGGGGTGTCAAGCGAGGGTCAGGGCCCCCAGGGCGGCGGCGCTAATCCCTGCGGAACCGTTTACTCACGTCGTCCAGCAGTTTCCGCTCGTCCGGCGTGAGGCTGGCCATGCCCGAGGTGCTGATCTTGTCCAGCACGCGGTCCACTTCATCGAGCAGGGGATCGTCATCGCGCCGGTGCCGTGGCCGGGGCCGGGGCGGCGGCTCCCTCCCTTCCTTGGCGCCGGGCAGCACGGTGAGCCGGGGCCCACGCATCAGCTTCTTGACGCGTGCCAGCCGCTGCGTCGCCGCGTCGCCCAGCTTGAGGTAGAGGAAGCCGGCGGCAAAGCCGCCCAGGTGGGCGAAGTGTGCTACGCCGTCGGCTGCGCCGCGGACGGCGCTGAGCAGGGCGAGTGCAGCCAGGATCCCGACCAGCCACTTGGCCTTCACGGGGAAGATGCCCCAGATGTAGATGGGCGCATCGGGCCAGTTCATGGCGAAGGCGAGCATGACGCCGAACACGGCGGCGGACGCGCCCACGACGGAGCTGCCGGAGGCGAAGAGGAAGGAGAGCAGGGCGCCGCCGAGCCCGCACACCAGGTAGTACTTGAGGAACTCGCGCGACCCCCAGCGCTCCTCGAGGGGCGGGCCGAAGAAGAAGAGCCCCAGCAGGTTGAAGAACAGGTGCCAGAAATCGGCGTGGACGAACATGTAGCTGAGGAACGACCAGGGGCGGAACAGCACCAGCCTGGGCACAAAGGCGAGGTAGAAGCCGAGTGCCGGGACGGCCCAGGCCAGGAGGAACACGGCCGCGTTGGCCAGCAGCAGCCGCTTGACCCAGGGCGTCAGATGGTAGCCGAAGGAGAAGCCGCCGTACGTCATAATGCGCTTACCCCCGGCGTCTCCCCCGGTGTTCCTCGAGGGCCAGGCGGCAGATGCGCTCGCAAAGCTGGGGGAAGGCGATGCCCGCCGCCCGCGCGGCCTTGGGCACCAGGCTCTGCGCTGTCATCCCGGGGAGCGTATTCGCCTCCAGGCACCAGAAGGTGCCCGCCTCGTCCAGCCGGAAATCAATCCGGCTGAAGCCTGCCAGCTTGAGCACGCGGTGGGCCTTGAGCGCCAGGAACTGGACGGCCGCGGTCTCGGCCGGCGTCAGGTCGGCGGGAAAGATCTCGTCGGCCATGCCCTCCTGATATTTGCACTCGTAGTCGAAGATCTCGTGCCGCGGGATGATCTCGCCTACCGGAAGCGGCTCCTCGCCCAGGATGGCGACCGTCAGCTCCCGGCCGGGAATGAACTGCTCGATCATGACCTCGTCATCGTAGCGAAACGCCTCGCGCACCGCCGGCTCGAGGTGCTCCGGCTGCTTCACCACGGTGAGGCCCACGGTCGACCCCTGCTTGCTCGGCTTGATGACCACCGGGTAGCCCAACCGGTCCCGCACCAGTTCTGGCTCCGCAGGCGCCATCATCCAGTCCGGCGTGGGAATGCCGGCGTCGCGGAACAGGCGCTTCGAGACATCCTTGTCCATGGCCACCGCGCTGGCCAGGTGCCCACTGCCGATGTAGGGGATGCCGACCAGGTCCAGCAGCGCCTGCAGTGTGCCGTCCTCGCCGGCGCCCCCATGCAGCGCCAGGAACACCACGTCGGTGTGCTGGAACTCGGGCGCCTCCGTCAGCGCCGTCGGGTCGCCGGTGCGCAGGAGATCCAGCTTCTCCTGCTCGGGCGGCAACGGCGCCACACCTGCAGTGAGCAGGCGCTGCTCCTCGAGCGGCGCCAGCACGCCGCGCGCCGTGTCCACGGCGATCACATGGTGGCCGGCCTGGCGCAGCGCCTTCACCACCTGCGCGCCGCTGGCAATCGACAC
>JACQVE010000260.1 GCA_016209965.1 Gemmatimonadota bacterium
AGCTCATCCACCCCAGGGCGTGCCCGGCGTAGTCCGGCTCCGCAATGTGCACGAACAGCAGCCCCGGCCGGCGATGCTTGAGGTAGTCGCTGGCGTCGGCCACCGTGCGGATCGCCAGCCAGTGCTCCGAGCCGTCCGGCGACTGGGCGTGATCGAGTGAGCCCGGCCGCTCGAGGTGGCGGAACTTGGACTTGCTGAAGAATGCAGCCGTGCCGAACCCCGCTTGCTTGGCCAGCTCGAACACGGTCGGGACCGGCACCACGCCCTGAGTGCTGGTCTGATCGCTGTTCCAGGTGACGCCGTGCACTTCCGGCGCTACGCCGGTCAGCATGGAGGTGTGGGAGGGCAACGTCCTGCTGGGATAGACCGTCTGCGCCTCGAGCGACGCGCTGCCCTCCCGCAGCAGCCGTCGCAGCGTGCCGGCCCTGTACTTTTCGATGGCGTCCGGGCGCAGCCCATCGATCGAGATGATGATGACATGGTCTGTGACCGCGCCACGGGGTGCAGGGCGCGGGACGGGCGGAGCGGCCGCCAGCAAGGCGAGAGCGCCGGCGAATGCGGCGCCCGCCCCCATACGCGCGTAGATGCGTGGCAACTTCACCGGAACTCCCTGTCATGAGAGTGGCAACGGCCCGGGGCTGCCTGCGCCGGTCGGGCCGATTCGATAATTGCGTGCGGGAACTGCTGGAATCTAGCCCCGCGCAGCTCCCTCAACAACCCTTGCCAATGCGCCCAGTGCGCCCAGTGAGTCAGCTCACGCGTTCCAGCCGCGGGTTGGGCCGGTAGCGCCGCCCTTGCTTGCCCAGCGGCCGGCCTTCCACCAGCACCACGTCGGCGGTGAAGTCGTAGCGGTCCTTGAAGAGCGAGGAGCCGACGCCGTAGGAGTCGACGGGTACGCCCAGCTCCTCGAAGTGGCGGATCTTTTCGGCGTCGAATCCCCCGGAAACTACGATCTGCACGTGGTGGAACCCCTCCCGGTCCAGCGCGTTGCGCACGTTGCGCACGAGCTGCGGGTTGACGCCGCGCGGGTCGAAGCGGCCCATCTGCGAGACGATCGAGTGGTCGACCATGGTTTCGGCGGTATCGAGTCGCACGCCGAAAAGCCTGGGGCCGAGCGCACGGGCCACCTCGAGCGAAGTCCGCACGGAATCGTTATCGAAGTCGACCAGGCTGATGACCTTCACGTCTTCCGGCATGTGCTGCGCGAAGGCGGCCGTGGCGCGTGCGGTGTCGCCGCCGTAGCAGGCGATCAGGGCATGCGGCACGGTGCCCACCCCGCTCGAGCCCCACCATGAGGCCTGCGCATCCGTGGACACGCCGATCGCTCCGGCAATGTGAGCGGCGTAGCCATCCCCCGTCTGCACCAGCCAGTGGTCATGGCGCGCAGGGAAGAACATGATGGTCTTGGGCCACGCCGCTTCCACGACCTTGCGCGTGTTGGTCGCGACCTTGGTGCGGCGGCCGAGCACGCCCAGGTACAGCGTTTCCAGGTGGGCGAACGCGGCGTAGGGGCCGGTGATCAGCAGCACAGTCTCCCACGGCTCGAGGCGGTCGCCGTCGCGCAGCGCCAGGACTTCGAGATCCTGCCAGCGGTAGCCCTCACTCAGGCACAGCTGGAGGATGCCGATCGCCTCGTCCACACCGCCCAGCCAGGCGTGCTTCTTCTGGAAGACCTGCATGCTGACCACCCGGTCATGGCCGTTGGCTTGAAGCACCTCGCGCGCACGGACGAAGTATTTGTCCGAGTAGTAGCCGCTCCGCATCTTCTCGACCGGGAACTGGAAGATCTCGGGATTCAGCCGTTCCTTGGGCCGGAGCGGCGGCGGGGGAGTGGGTCGGTCGGGGGGCGCGCGTTCGGCCACAGCGGTCAGGTGGTCAGGTCCGCGTCTCTTAATAGTTGGGTAAAGCTGAAGTCTAAGCCCGGCCTCAGGGGCGCGCAATCGAGCGCTTCCGCGCGGCCATCGATTTCCGCAGCGCTCCGACCCCCAGCAGCGCGAGGGCCCCGGCCGTGGGCCACATGAGGCGGTAACCGTCCGAATCGGCGATCAGCAGCCCGCCTACATCGATCATGGCGCCAATCACCACGGGCGCAATGACCCGGGCGAGGCCCAGCGACAGGATGTACAGCCCGGTGTAGCCTCCCACGGCGCGATCCCCCACCAGCGAGGTGAAGATGGGATAGGGCAGCGCGATGAGCGCGGCGGCGGCCACACCGGAAGTCGCGAGCAGCGTCAAGGCGCCGGTGACGTCCTGCACAAAGTACCCCATGCTGAGAGCCAGTCCGGTGAGCAAGGCGCCGGCGCCCAGGAGGTGGCTGCGCCCGTACCGGTCTCCCAGGTGGCCGACGAGCACCGCGCCCATGCCAATACCGGCGACGAGCAGCAGCAGCAGCAGCGACGTTGTAGCGACGCTCAGCCCCAGCACGGTCACGGCGAAGAGGAAAACATAGGGGCGTATCCCGTCGACCGCACCTGTCCACAGGGCATTGGCCAGGAGGAACCAGCCGAGTGCCGGCTCCTCGAAGAGGCCGCGCCAGGCGGGCCTGGCTTCCCGCGCCGCCGCGCCTCCTGACCTGCCCCCGGCGCGCGACGCACGCGGCGCCGCGAGCGCCTCGTGCCCGCCGGCCGCCGCCCCGGCTGGTATCGCCATGACGGTCAGCACGGTCGCCGCCAGCACGAGCGCGCCAGCCAGCAGGAAGGGCAGCGGCTGCCAGAGCGAAAAGAGCAGCCCCCCGGCAACCAGGCCGTAGCCTAGCCCGGCGGCGTGGAGCGCGCCCCGGACGCCGTGGACCCGGCCGCGCCGCTCGTCCGGCACGACGTCGACCATGACCGCCCAGAGCGGCGTGAGGTACCCGTGCAGCCCTGCGAAGAAGAGGAAGGCCGCCAGTGCAAGCAACCAGTAGGTTTTCAGGAACGGTACGGCGGCCAGCGCCGCGGCCATGAGGGGGGCCATCAGGCTGAGGAACATCGTGCGCCGCCCGAAGCGGCGCGCCCAGCGGTGGGGCAGCGCGTCGCTGAGCGCGCCAATCCAGTACGGCACCAGGATCGCAAACACACCCTCGCCGCCGACCACGAAGCCGATAGAGAGGGCCGAATCCGTGTAGCTGGCGAGCAGCACCGGGAGGAGTGCGACCATGATGGTCTGCCCCGCGGTCGAGCCCAGGGTCCCGGCCGTAAGGCCGTATTCGCGGACCAGCCGTAGCCGCTGCCCGCTCACCGGCTGCGCCTCGCCCCCGCGCTCACGGCCGCCTCACCAGCGTGACGCCGCCGATAATCACTGCCGCCCCCACCGCCTGCCAGGCCGTCGGCACTTCGCCCAGCCAGGCCCAGGCCACCAGGATGGCCACAATCGGCACCAGGTTGCCGTAGGTCGCGGTGCGCGTATTGCCGATGTAGCGCACGCCGCGATACCAGAGCAGGTAAGCCAGGCCGATGCCCAGCATCCCGGCATACATCACACTGGCCCAGGCGCGGGCGGAGACAGCTCCCCAATCCAGCCGGAGCAGGTCTGGCGCGCCCAGCAGGAACAGGGCTGCGGTGCCGATCCAGAGGGTCCAGGCTGTGACCGCCAGCGGCCCGTGTCGGGCGATCAGCCCGCGCGCGCCAACCGTGTAGGCCGCCCAGGCCAGCGAAGCGCCCACCATGAGCAGGTCGCCGACCAGCGTGCGCATTCCGAAGCTGGGATCGGCCGCGCCGCCGCGCACGACGAATCCAATACCCAGCACAGTGGCCGCGACACCGGCCCAGGTGCGCGCCGCCAGCCGCTCGTGGCCGAGCGCCGCCGAGAGGAGCGCGGTGACGATAGGAGCGCCGGCGAGGAGCAGGCTCGCGTTGCCCGCCCGCGTGCGGTCCATACCCTGCACAAAGAAGAGCTGGTAGATCACGTTTCCAACCAGGCCCATGGCGAGCACGGCACGGCGGTCGGCGGCGGCAGGGAGCGGGATGGGCCCGCGGCGCCGCAGCACGGCGTACACGAGCAGGGAGGCGAACGGGAAGCGCAGGGCGTTGAAGGCCAGGGGCGACAGTTCCGCGAGCGCTACCTTGATCACGGAGAAGTTGATGCCCCAAATCCCGACCATGAGCAGCAGCCCCAGGTCGGTATGAATGGGCGCGGGGGCGGGAGCCGTGGCTTCTGCCGGCGTCGCCGGAACCGGGGCTTCGGGATTCATGGGGGCGGAAAGATCCAGGCGGGTCAGGTGCGCCGCAAGAGGCTCGCCGCCCACGCCGCGCACGCGTTGGCACCCGCGTCGCAGGAGCCGTGCTCGGCTGCGGCACTCGCCTGCTCGTGGCGCTGCCGCCGAGACGGGCGTATTATGCCGCGGCGGAGGCCACGGCAATTTCGCTGGCCAGCAGGTAACCCACCCGCCACCCGCGCACGGCCTCAGGGCCGCACGTCGGATGGGGGCTGGGCCGGCGGTTCCGGCGAAACGAGGGGTGAGGGAGCCGCTTCAGATGGGGGTTGGGTGGCCTGGCGCCGCGTGCGCCGCGTGCGGGCGTACCAGTCCCGGGCGATCTCGCCAGCAATGTCCCGGCCGCCCAGCCCGAAGGCAATGCCGGCGGCCAGCGCCGCGGCGCCCACGACGGCAATGAAGGAGACGAGCAGGATGTCCTGGGCGATCTTCAGTTGCTCCAGCGCCATGAACACGGCCAGCACGATGATCGCGCCCTTGGCTGCGCGGGCCAGCATAGGCACGCCGTGCACTGCGCCCGCCGAGGCCAGGATCAGGTCCTTCACGAATTCGCCCAGCACCAGCCCCAGCACCAGCACGATCACGGCGGCGATGACGTTGGGGATGTAGGCCAGCAATTCGGCGAACAAATCGCTGACTACGTTGAGGCTTAAGGCGTTGGCCACCAGCAGGATGACCAGCAGCATGACGGCCCAGAAAACGAGCTTGGCAAGAACAGTGGACGGGTCCAGGCTGGTGCCGGCCCGGTCCAGAGCTTCGGTTACCCCGCCTTCCCGCATCCAGCGGTCGAAGCCGATGCGGTGCAGGGCGGCGTCGGTGGCTCGCTCGACGAGCTTGGCCGTGGCGTAACCGGCGAGGAGGATTCCGAGCGCCAGCACGATCTGGGGCAGGAAGGCCACAATCTGAATAATCCCCTCTTCCAACCGCTCGAGCAGCGCCTTGCGCATGGACCTCTCCTCTCCGTAGCCGCTGAACCGTGGGACAGTCGCCGCGGTTGCGCAAGGGGCAGATAGAGCAGGTGGCAGGGTCAGAGCCGATGATGCGTGCCTTCAGCGATGAATCCGGCCGCGATTGGATAGCGACCGCGCGCGAGGAAGCAACTCCACGTCATTTCGGCCGCTGGTACCTCCTCCTTTACCCCGCGGACCGTCCCGATGCGGAGCTGCCTCTCCCCGAGGTGCGCTGGCAGACCCGGGCCACCGCGGAGCGCACTGTGGCGACCATGTCCACGTTCGAGCTGCTGCGGCGGCTGCGCATGGCACTGGCCCGCCGCCCGCGCGCGTCCGGAGCGGCATGACCATTGCCCTCCGCGTGGGGGGAGTGACGGGGTCAGGGGTGCAGCAGGTGACTCGACGAGAGGAGCCGTCGCATGCAACGCTCCGCTAAGGCCCGGGCCTGGCGCTGCTTCGACTCGCGCGAAAGCCAGGCCATCCAGACACAGCTCGGGTCGAGGGGCACAGCGGTGTGCCCGCGCTGCGCTGGCTTCCTCGAGGCGCGCCCAACCACGCGCATGCGACTCGTGCTGCCCCACGGCACCGCCGGTTTCGACGTGGACTGCCGCGCCTGCCGCCGTTTCTACGCCCACGTCTGCCACACGCCGCGCTCCCGCTACCTGCTCCGGATGAAACGACTGGCGGCGGCGATCCTGCGCGCTTGAGCGACTCCCGAACTGCACCGC
This sequence comes from Gemmatimonadota bacterium, assembly GCA_016209965.1. Lineage (NCBI taxonomy): Bacteria > Pseudomonadati > Gemmatimonadota > Gemmatimonadota bacterium. The sequence continues at coordinate 5,868 of JACQVE010000260.1, forward strand.
ACGCGCGCGAACTCGAGGCCCTCATCCAGGGCGTGCGTCTCGCGCTCGTGCCCGACCCGCGTCTCGCGGTATTCGATGTCCAGCCGGAGCGCCGCCGCGGCCGCATTGCCCTGGTCGGCGAGACCACGGAGCCGGCGGCGGCTGAGGAGCTGGCCGCTCGCGTACGCCAGTTGGTGGCCCCGCTGCGTGTCGTGGACGAGGTCGCGCGCCTGCCGCAAGCCGCGCTCGGCGCCGCAGGCTACGGTGTCGTGCGCGCCGCACTTGCACCGCTGCACGCCGAGCCGCGCCTGGCAGCCCCTCAGGCCTCCCAGTGCCTGCTTGGCCATGCGCTCCAGCTTCTCTGCCGGCGCGGCGACTGGCTACGCGCGCGCGGCCGGGACGGCTACATCGGCTGGGTGCACGAAGGCTTCCTCGAGGTGGGCGACCAGGAATGGCTCCTCGCCTGGGAACGCGCCGAAGGCGGACAGGCCGTCCTCTCGCTGGGCGCAGAGCTGGTGGACGACGAGGCACGGCCGTTCGCGCGGCTTCCCTTCGGCGCGCGGCTGGTCCGCGACGGGCCCCAGCGCTTGCGGCTGCCGGATGGGCGCCGCGGCACTCTGGTCGCCGGCGAGGTCGTGCCCGAGGATCGGCTGCGGGACCGCTTCCCACCGCTTGGCGAGAGCGTGGCACGCACGGCGCGGCGCTGGCTGGGTGCGCCCTACCTGTGGGGCGGCGTGACGCCAGCCGGCACGGATTGCTCCGGGTTCGTGCAGTCCGTTTACCGCATGCACGGCACGCCATTGCCACGGGACTCGGATATGCAGGCCGTGGTGGGAACCGAAGTGGAGGCCGGTCCGGATTTCAGCGGCCTGCAGCCCGGCGACCTCCTGTTCTTCGCGGAAGTGCAGGACCGCATCACGCATGTAGCGATCTCGCTGGGAGGCCCGCACCTGATCCATGCGGCGTTGGCCAATGGCGGCGTGGAATGCAACGACCTGGGAGGCGATCGCTCGATCGAGGCGCGGCTGAGGCAGATTTTCGTCCGCGCCCGCCGCCTGCTGCCAGCCCCCTCTGCGGAAGCCCCGCCCGTCTAGTAGTGAACTAGTGGGTCGTCACCGAAAATCCCGTGGCATTCGACTGCGGCTGCATCCCGAGCCGCTAGCCGGGCGTCATGCGGGAGGCAGCCGGAGCTTCCGACCCGGCATCAGCCTGCGTGGATTGACCCCCGGGTTCGCGGCGCGCAACGCCTCGACCGTGAGCCGGTGGCGCCGGGCAATGCCCTCGAGGGTGTCACCCCGCCGGATCACATAGGCACGCGCAGCCTGTTTCCGGTCGGCAGCGCCGCTGGCCGCGGGGGCCTCAGCGGAGGTCGTGGGGAGTCGAAGCTTCTGACCAGGCCGGATACGCCGCGGATCTACGCCGGAGTTCGCGGCCCGCAAGGCGTCCACGGTTGTCCCCCAACGCCGCGCGATGCCGGTCAGCGTTTCGCCGGCCCGGACCGAGTGGAAGCGCGGCGCCGCCGCCGAGTCCGGCGTGATGGGAGCGGCATCGGCTGCGCCGGCGGGCGCCGGGGGTGCAATCGGGGCCGGCGAGACGGGCGGCTCCTCATCGAGGCCCTGGGGCGGCCGGCGGAACTCCGCCAGGCGAGTGCCAATGGCGTCCTCGATCCGCTTCGCTTTCCACGTGGACGGCACGTTGTTGCTCAAGATGCTGAAGGCCAGCCGCTCCCCGTTCCCCGCCCGCACATACCCCGACAGAGCCGATACCCGATCAATCGTCCCCGTCTTCGCACGGAGGTTCCGCTCCGCCGCCGTGCGGTACATGCGCCGCAGCCCACCGGGCTCGCCTGCCTCCGGCAGCGTAGACCAGAACGCCTCCCACATGGTTGAAGCCGCCATGTACCTCAGAAGCTGGACCATGTGACCTGCGCTCGCGCGGTTCAGCACGGAGAGGCCGGAACCATCGAAGATCTGCAGGCCCGCCGGCTCTGCTCCCGTCTCGGACTGCAGGATGTAGCGGGCCGCGCGGCCACCCCCCTCTACGGTGCCGTCCCCCAGCGCGACACGGCCCACCGTCCGGAGCACGAGCTCGGCGTAAAGGTTGTGGCTGCGCTTGTTCACCACCTCGAGGATGTCCAGCAGCGGCGGGGAGCGGTGCACGGCAAGCACGCGCAGGGGCGGCCGGTCATCGAAAGCCGGAGCAAAGACGGAGCGGCCAGTCAGCGGCGAATCCTCGGGAAGTTGCACCGAGCGGACTGCGCCCGTCACCTGGATCCCGCGCTCCTCGAGTACCTGGCGCAGCACGGCGGCCGCATAGCGGGCGGGATCCGCCACCGGGACGGTGCGCCACACGCCGCGGTGGCTGCGGCTGATCTGGCCCCGCACCACAATCGGACCATCATAGGCAGCGCGGTTCACGTCGATCCAGGACCGGCCGCGCCGCACGGTCGTGGCCTGGTTCACGATGGCAATGCCTTCACCGCCCGGCACGAGCTGCAGCTCGGGTCGCCACCCGGGCTGAGCCGCGGGCCGGACGCGTAGCGTTACGACGTTGTCATTGAAGGCGAGGGCAGTGGCCGGCGCGGCGTACCACGCATTCATGTAGCTCTCCTGCCAGCCCAACCCGGTAGACGGTCCGCCGAAATACGAGGCGTCGCCGACCACGTCCCCCTCGATGCGGGTGATGCCCAGGGCGCGCAGCGCGTCCGCGAACTCCTCCCAGACCGACGTTTTCCTGGCATAGAACCGGTCGGACAGCGTGGGGTCGCCGGTGCCGTACAGGATCAGGTCGCCGCGCAGCACGCCTGCGTCCTCGAGGCCATCCGTCATGAGGAACGTGCTGTAGCGGAACTGCGGACCCAGGTAATACAGCGCAGCGGCCGCCGTGAAGAGCTTCATGTTCGAGGCGGGCGCAAGCGGGACATCCGGCTGGTGCGCGAAGAGTGTGTCACCGCGGTCGAGCGAGACGACCAACACGCCCCAGCGGTTGCCGTGCCACCCGGGCTGGCGGAGCAATTGCTCCAGCTCGGAACGCAGCAGCCCGACCGCATGGGCGGAAGCCGCGCCGGCCGGCGCCGCGAGCCGCCCGTCAGCCGGCGGGACCGGCACACGGTCACCGCCCGTCGCGCTCAGTAGCAGCAACAAAAAGAGCGAGTGCACCACGGTTCGCTCAGACGCTCCTTCCTCGGAATCCCCGAATAAAGCGCGAAACTATACGCGCTGCCCCGAAAGCGTGCAAGACAGGGGCCAACCCGCCGAGGGGCCAACCCGCCGCGTTCACAGCGCGGCGCGCCGGAGCTGGCTTTCTGGCACGGCGTCGCGTCCGGCCCCCCTGGCGCAGCTCCGGCCAGTTCCGCGCCGCGGGGCAAAGATTGCCGCACCCTGCAACAAACTACGGCCGCCGGGTGCCCGCCTCCCGGTGGAACGCCGCCAGAGCTTATATTGTTCCTATGCTGATCGGCGCAGGCATTGACCTGGTATCCATACCCCGGTTCGTCGAGTTCTGGACCCGCCGGCAGGAACGAGGGCTGCGCCGCCTCTTTACCGCTGGCGAACTCGACTACTGCTTCGGTCTCGCCCGCCCCGCTGCCTCCCTGGCCGCACGCTTCGCCGCCAAGGAGGCCTTCTTCAAGGCACTCGGCACGGGCTACGGCAGGGGCGGCGCCTGGACGGAGGTCGAAGTGCGCCGGGTCGGCGCGGGAAGACCGGTGCTCGAGCTCCATGGCCGCGCCGCCCGCCTGGCCAGAGATCAGGGCGTGCGCCACGTGCACCTCTCCCTCTCGCACACTGCAGAGCTCGCCACGGCGCAGGTGCTGCTCGAGGGCTGAATCACCCGAGATGGCATTGATTGTGCACGCCCTCCCCCTGACCCTGGCGCGGACAAACCCCTGGCGCGGACAAACCCTCTTGCGCGGATGCCTGCCCCAGCACACTTTGCACGGGAACGCGCGACTGAAGCGAAGAGGTCAAGGCGCGCCTCTCATCCGGGAGCAGGCGCGCCTTGGCTATTTCCGGCTCAGGCTCCAGCATGACGGCAGTCGGCGGCGCCGCGGACTCGAGTCGGGCGCTCAAGGAAGGAGCAGCTTTGATCAGCGAGGCGTATCGCGTACTGATTGCCGATGACGAGGCGATCCACAACCTGTCGCTCACCAGTCAGCTCGAGATGCTGGGGCACCAGGTGGTGGCCACGGCCAGCAATGGCCGGGAGGCCGTCGAGCTGGCGCGGAGCACCAAGCCGGACCTGGCGATTCTGGACATCCGCATGCCCATCATGACCGGACCGGAAGCGGCGCAGGAGATCACGGGCGAGCGGCCCATTCCGATCATCATCCTTTCCGCCTACAGCGACGCGCGCACGGTCGAAGAGGCGACGCGGGCGCCTGTGTTCCATTACCTCGTGAAGCCCGTCGAGGCCGACGACCTGGCTCCCGCCATTGCCGTAGCGCACGCCCGTTTCGAGGAATGGCTGGATGCTAAGCGGCAGCGCGACCTGCTCGAGCTGAAGCTCGAGGAGCGCAAGATCATCGAGCGGGCCAAAGGGCTGCTGATGGAGACACGCGGGCTCTCCGAGCGCGACGCGTACCGCTTCCTGCAGAAGACCAGCCAGGACAAGAATACGCCCATGGTCGAGCTGGCCCGTAAGATCCTGCTGGCCGCGCCACTGCTCCAGAAACAGTGACGGACAGCGTATGCCCCGACGCGGCCTAACGTTGGAAGCTCGGCAGGATTCCGAACGCGCCGCCCACCCCTCGGATCACCCCCCGACCGGGGACCCCTCCGATTCTCGGGCTTCCCACGTAACCGCACCGGCCGCGGCGGCTGCCGCGGCGGCCGTGGAGCCGCCCACGGTGCTCGTAGTCGATGACGAGCCCGCCGCCCGCCAGATGTTCACCGACCTGCTCCAGGCGCAGGGATTCCGCGTGCTCACGGCGGCACGCGGCGAAGAAGTCTTCCAGTGCGTGGACCAGGCGGATCTCGTGCTGCTGGATGCCATGCTGCCCGGGCGGGACGGCTGGGAGATCTGCCGCGAGCTGAAGCAGCGGCACGACGCCTTGCTGCCGGTCATCATGGTTACGGCGCGCACCGCGCCCGAGGATGTGGTGCGCACGTTCGACGCCGGTGCGGACGACTATGTAGCTAAGCCCTTCCATGTGGCCGAGCTGATCGCGCGCATCGAGTCGCGGCTGCGCGTGCATCGCGCGGAGGTGGCGCTGCGCAATGCGAATACGCGGCTGGCCGAGCTGGCCTCCCAGAACTATCAGCTTTACGAGCAGGCGCGGCGCGACGCCGAGGAGCGTTCGGATCTGCTGCGGGAGCTCGACCATCGGGTGCGAAACAATCTGTCCGTGATCACCGGTCTGGTGGGTATGGAGCGGAACCGCCGGCCGCCGCGTACGCCCGAGCAGGCGTTCACCAGCCTCGAGAACCGGCTGCGCACGTTCCTCCTGGTCCACGAGGCGGTGCGCCGGCAGAACTACCGCGGCGTCCTGCTGCAAGAGATTGCCGAGCGCATGGCCCAGCGGCTAAGGAACAGCATGAAGCTGGACGAGCGTATTAAACTGGTGATCTCGGGGGATTCAGCTTCCCTCGACGAGCGCCAGGGATTCGCCCTGGCGCTTGCCCTCGGTGAGTTGATCGCCAATGCGCTCCAGCATGCGTTCCCCGATGGTAGGCGGGGCACGATCCGGATCGAGGTCGGGGAGTCGGACGGTGAGATCCGGGCCGAGGTGGCCGACGATGGCGTAGGCTCCGGCAAGCTGCAGGACCCGGTCGTGTTGGGCAGTGGTCGGTCGATCGTGGATGCACTGGTGCGCGGCGAGCTGAACGGCCGGGTCGAGTACCTTCCGGCAAGCCGCGGCACACGCGTTCGCCTGGCCTTCCCGCGCAGCGATCCCGCTCAGTACTTCGCCAGATAGCGCTCGATCTCCCAGTCGTGCACCCCAGCGGTATACTCCTCCCACTCCTGCTCCTTCGCCGCGAGAAAATGCTGGAACACGTGCTCGCCCAGCGTCTCGCGCACGAGGTGGTCCTTCTTCAGCAGGGAGAGTGCCTCGCCCAGGTCGCGCGGCAGCGGCTGGATCTTGTACCTGCGGCGCTCGCGCACGGAGAGGGCGAAAATGTTCTTGTCCACCGGCTCCGGCGGCTCGATGCGGCGGCGCACGCCGTCCAGCCCGGCCGCGAGCTGCACTGCCAGCGCGAGGTACGGGTTAGCCGAGGGGTCCGGCATGCGCAGCTCGAGTCGTGTGCCCCGCCCGCGACGCGCCGGGATGCGAATCATGGGGGAACGGTTTTGATGCGACCAGGCCACGTTGACCGGCGCCTCGTAACCCGGCACCAGCCGCTTGAAGCTGTTGACCAGCGGGTTGGTTACCGCGCAGAAGCCGCGCGCGTGGCGCAGCAATCCGCCGACGTACCAGCGCATGACCCGGGAGACCTGATCGGGCGCGCTGGGGTCAAAGAACGCGTTCCGCCCGGCATGGAAGAGTGACTGGTGAGTGTGCATGCCCGAGCCGTTCTGCCCGAAGATGGGCTTGGGCATGAACGTAGCGTGCAGCCCGTGCCGCAACGCGATGTTGCGTACCACGAAGCGGAAGGTCGAGAGGTGATCGGCGGTGCTCAGCGCGTCAGCATAGCGGAAGTCGATCTCGTGCTGACCCGGCGCCACCTCGTGGTGACCGGCTTCCACCTCGAAGCCCATCATTTCCAGGCTGTTCATGATGTCCTGCCGCGCCACCTCTCCCAGGTCGACCGGCGTAAGGTCGAAGTAGCCGCCGGCGTCATGCGTCAGGCGGGTGGGTGTGCCGTCTTCCGCGAGCTGGAAGAGGAAGAACTCGCCCTCGGCGCCGGCCATCATCTCGTAGCCCAGCTCGGCTGCGGCCGCGATCTGCCGCTTCAGCACACGCCGCGGGTCGCCCTCGAATGGCTCTTCCATTGCCGTGAAGACATCGCAGATCAGGCGGGCGACGCGGTTCTCCGCATCGCCCCACGGGAAGATCGCAAAGGTGCTGAAGTCCGGCTTCAGGATCATGTCCGACTCCTCGATCCTGACGAACCCTTCGATGGAGGAGCCGTCGAACATGAGATCGCCGGCCAGTGCCTTCTCGAACTGGCTCTCGGGCACCTCGACGTTCTTGATCACGCCCGTGATGTCCGTGAACTGCAGCCTCAGGAACCGGACCCGGCCGTGACGCATGAGCTCGAGCAACTCTTCCTTGCTCGCGTCCGCCGCCCCGCCGTGGAGCTGCCGCGCGTGATGCCGAACCTGGTGCGCCGGCACGAACTCGCCCCGCGCCGCACGCCGCGGCTGCGCCCGAGTCACAGCCTTGCTTCTCGGAGACATCGTCGTGACCTCGATTCCTGCCGTCCCTCCTCTAGCGTCGCAGCTTACCACCACCCCCAGGGGGCGTCAAGCGATTCCGCGTCACGCCACCGCGCTTGACGCCCGGCGCCCGAGCTTCACAGATTTAGTTGCATATTCACCGCGGATGGCGCGGAGCGGCAGCCGGAGACCGAACAGCGTTCGATCTCTGGCTGCTCGGTGCGCTCGGCGGCGGTGAAATGATACGTCACCCTGACTGCGAACGGCTGTCCTAGCCGCGACCGTTCGCGCGGCCGGGACGGCGGAGATGCCCACACCAGGGGAGCTGCTGGAAGCGCTCGAGCGCGAGACCGCACGCTCCCTTACCCTCTGGCGGCGGCTCACACCGGCGCAGCTCTTCGTCATCAGCTTCCTGTTGCTGGACGCGTTCGGCACACTCCTGCTGCTCACGCTCCCCGGCATCTATGCCGGGGAGCGCTTGTCCTTCGTGGAGGCACTCTTCACCGCGACCAGCGCCATCTGCGTTACCGGACTCATCGTGGTGGATACGGCAAGCTACTTCACCCCCTTCGGCCAGGGCGTGCTGCTGCTTCTGATCCAACTGGGTGGCCT
>JACQVE010000261.1 GCA_016209965.1 Gemmatimonadota bacterium
GCGGATATCCAGATCACGGGCGCGACCGTGCTGGGGTACACCGTGGTCCACGTAGCCGCGTTCCTGCTCACGGGGTTCGTGGCCGCCGCGCTGGCCACGGAGGCGGAGCGCGATCCGCCGCTACTCTTGGGGTTTGCCCTGCTTTTCGTGACCTTCGAAACGCTGTTCATCGGCCTGCTTGCCATCCTGGCCGGCTGGCTGCTGAACAGCCTGCCGTGGTGGACGGTTGCCGTCGCGAACCTGATCGCCGCCGTGGTGATGGGCGCCTACCTGTGGCGCGAGCACCCGGCACTGCGGAGCGAGCTGCGCGAGCACCGGCTGGAGGACATCGTGGACTGCCCCGAGTGAGCGGCACGGACGCCGAGCGTAACTTAGTGGTCGAATCCGCAAATACGCCCGCATTCGGGCGTACTTACGAACTCGACCACTTAGCCCGCGCGGGGGGGGGGACCCCGAGCGCCCCAGCCCCGGACGACCCGAACCGAGAAAATATCTATGGGCGACCTCGCGGCCATCGTCGTACCCGTTGCCTTCTTTGTCACCATTGCCGCGATCGCGATCCTGCGGCCGCTGTCCAAGCGCCTGGGTGACCTCATCGAGATGACGCGCCAGGAGCGCCAGGCCGCGCGCCTCGATCAATCCGATTTCTCGCGGCTCGGTCAGCAGCTCGAGCAACTACACAGCCGGCTCGATCTGCTCGAGCACCGCGTGGACTTCGCGGAGCGGCTGCTGGACGAGCGGCCGGCCAAACACCTTGCAGAGGGCGCCGACCGGGCAGCGGATCTTGCGGCGAGCAGGTCAGATCCCGCTCGAAGACCCGGTTGACAAGAGAGGCGATGGATCGGCGGCCGAATGCCGGCGCATTCATGATCTCGACCACTAAGGCTTCGACCCGCCGCCCGGCAGCTTCAGGATGCGGCGCAGCTTCCAGAGGTAGAGGGCCAGGAGCGTGCCGGCCACCGCGGCAATGAGCCCGAACAGCAACTGCGCGGGCTCGCCTTCCCGCATGTACGCGAACAGCTCCCACACCCCAAAGCCGAAGCAGAAGATGATCGCACTCGCGATCAGCACGCGGTGGAACGGGATCAGTGAAGACATAGCGGACTCCCGGTTCAGGGGTACTATTTCACTGCCGAGCGCGCCGAGTACACAAAGATCGTACGGTGTCGGGGCGCCGGCTGCCACTCTGCGTCCCCCGCGTGCTCTGCGGCGCATACGTAACTGACTTCGTAAAACCTTGCACTACCTTGCACTTAGTGCGACGCGGCGGCGAGCATCAGCCGCTGCTGCGCCTCCTCCTGCTCCTCGCCTCGCGCCCAGCGGAAAAAGACCACCGTAATGGCCACCCAGAAGATGAGCCCGCCCGGCACCCACATGATCAGCCCACCGAGCTGCTGGTCGTCCAGCGCGGAGAGCGCGAAGACGCGCGGCGCCCTCTCGTAGAAGGGGTAGAGCACGCGCTCGGAGAGCGTGATCAGCGCGGACACGATGGACATGGGCACGCCGAAAGCAAAGAGGTACAGCATCTGGAGCGGGCCCGCCAGCCGGCCCAGCTCTGGCAGCGGGGTCACGACTGGCCACCACATGAGCACCGCCGCCGCCATGAACATGAGGTGCTGCACGATGTGCAAGTCGTGATGCTCGAGCGCCGCGTTGTAGAAGCGCGGCAGGTGCCAGGCAATGAAGACCACGTTGTAGATGGCAAAGGCGGCGAGCGGCCGGGTCGCGAGGCGGAGGGCGCGCATCACAGCAGCCGGCCGCAGCAGCGGCCGGAGCAGCCAGCCGGGAGTGCCCAGCAGCAGCAGCGGCGGCATGATCAGCATGAGCAGCAGGTGCTGCACCATGTGCGCGCTGAACAAGAAGTTGTCGCTCAGGTCGTGGATCGGCCCGTTGAGCGCCAGGAGCATGGTCAGCAGTCCCAGGAGGAAGCAGGCGACGCGGCCCGGGCCGACGGCGTCGCCCAGGGCATAACGCCGTCGCAGCGGCCCGATCCCGGCCAGGTAGGCGGCCAGCAGCAGCCCGCACCCCGCGAGAACGCTGGGGTGCGCCTCCCCGTGTGTCCAGGAGAAGGCCGCACCGCCGTGCAGCGCGGCCAGGAGCGGAGCCGGCGCCAGCATCACGGGGGCGAATAGGCGGGCAGCACCCGGAACAGGATGATCAGGGAGACGACCACCGCCATGGCCAGCAGCAGGGGCGCGACGAATACGCCCGTGAAGATACGGCTGTCGAACTTGAGATGCATGTAGAACATGACTACCAGGATGAACTTCCCCGTGGACAACGTGAGCAGGATCGGCACCAGCGCCGCCGCCAGTGCCGGAATGTAGAAGACGGCGACCTCCGCTGCCGTGATGATGCCCAGCACCGCGGCCACGAGCAGGTACGTCTTGTAGCCGGGGTGCCCCTCCGCCCCGTGCGCCGCCGGCCGGGCCCCGCCAGCCGCTTCCGCGCTCATGCCATCGCTCTCACTGGATGAGGTACACGAGGGTGAAGATCACAATCCAGACGATGTCCACGAAGTGCCAGTAGAGTCCCGCGACCTCGACCGCCAGCGCGTTGGCCGGCCCCAGCCGCCCGCGCACCGCCTGCACCCACAGCACCAGCAGCCAGAACACGCCAATCGTGACGTGGGCCCCGTGGAACCCGGTGAGCACGAAAAAGGAGGAGCCGAAGAGGTTGACCGACAGCGTCAGCCCTTCGTGATAGAAGCTGGTGAACTCGTAGGCCTGAAAACTCAGGAACAGCGAGCCCAGTGCCGCGGTCGACAGCAGCCAGATGACCGCGCCGCGCCGCTCCCCCCGCTGCACGGCCGCCAGCGCCAGCACCATCATGAGGCTGCTGGTGAGCAGCACCAAGGTGCTGATCGAGGTGAGCGGGATGTTCAGGATCTCGTGCGTGGTCGGGCCCGTGACGCTCCGGCGCTTGTAGACCATGTAGGTCGAGATCAGCGAGCCGAAGAACAGCGTCTCCGAGCCCAGGAACGTCCAGAACCCCAGCTTCAGGGTCTGAAGCCCCGTGGCGGTGGGGGGATGCTCCGCGTGCGCTGCGGCTGAGCTCAATCGAGTCGCTCCGCTCTCGTTCGATTCTTCGTACCCCGTACCCGTACCCGCACCCGTACCCGCACCCGAAGGATTTCCCGGCTCACGCGCTCGTGTTGCAAAACCAGTGTGCGACGGCCAGCCAATCTTCCGTAGCTATCAGCTTGCTGCATGCACCAGGCTCCTGCCTTTCCCCCTTTGGCCCAATCCTGCCTCCCGGCGCCCACTCGCAAATCCGCGAGGGCCGGGTACGGGTGCGGGTACGGGTACGGGTACGGGTACGGGATCCTCCCCCACCCTCCCCGCCCCTACGCCTCCGACCCGAACTGCGGCTCGAAGGCCCACCGGATCGCGCCGAACGCCACCACGGGCAGCCCCATCAGCGGCGCCCACCACCGTTCCGCCAGGAACAGCGCAAAGGTGAGCAGGATCCCGGCCGCCGTGAAGATGGGCCAGTGCGATGGCGCGGGCATGTGAACCGCCTCGGGCGGCACCGCGCGTGCCTGCGCGCCCAGCTCCTCCGGCCGGTCCCACATGGGTTGGCGGCTGCGCACCACCGGGATGCTGCCGAAGTTGTACACAGGCGGCGGCGACGTCGTCGCCCACTCGAGTGTCGGCGCGTCCCACGGGTTCGGCCCTGCCGGCTCGCCGTGCCGCCGGCTGCGGTACAGGTTCCACAGGAAAGCCAGCGTGCCCAGCGCCGTGACGAAGCCGCCCACGGTCACCAGCAGGTTGAGTCCCCCCAGGTTCAGCTCCGAGGAGTACGTGTAGATGCGCCGCGGCATGCCCAGCAGCCCGATGAAGTGCATGGGGAAGAACGTCGTATTGAAGCCAAGGAACGTCAGCCAGAAGTGCCACTTCCCCAGCCGCTCGTCCAGCAGCCGTCCCGTCAGCTTGGGCCACCAGTAATAGAAGCCGGCAAAGACGCCCAGGATCAGCCCGCCGAAGAGCAC